>JBMZDK010000056.1:0-18394 GCA_049614265.1 Thiolinea sp. | reverse complement strand
ATGAACCTACTATTCATCTGCAGTGCAAACCGCCTCCGCAGCCCAACCGCCGAAGCCGTCTTCTCCGAATACGACGACTACAACGCTATCAGCGCCGGAACCAATGCTGACGCAGAAACTCCATTATCCGGCGATCTCATCGAATGGGCCGATGTCATCTTTGTGATGGAGCAGTCCCACCGCAAAAAAGTGGCGAAGAAATTCAAAAATCTCATCGGTGATAAAAAGCTGGCCTGTCTGGCGATACCGGATAATTATGAGTATATGCAGCCTGAGCTGGTAGAGCTGTTAAAGGTGAAGGTGCCGAGGTATCTTGGCTAATTTCAGGTTTATGCATGCTGTCAGGCTTTGAAGGTACAGAATTATGTTAAATATTAGCGCATCATATTCAACGTTAGCAGCAACCGATTTACTGGAACATGTTGTTCCTCAGTATCAGGTGAAAAGTCCGATCCGTTGCGAGTTTTGGCTGCGTGGTCTGAATGACACTTACAAAATTACCGCAAAGACCGACAACTATATCCTGAGAGTTTATCGGAAAGACTGGCGTACACTCTCCCAGATTAAGTTTGAAGTTGATGCCCTGAATTACCTGCATAAACAGGGGGCAAATGTTTCATACCCTATAAAGCGGTTGGATGGTGAATATGTTACGACGCTGAATACGCCTGAAGGGGTGAGGTATGCGATAGTGACGGCTTTCGCTGAGGGAGCCGCTCTCTCCTATGATGATGTTCAGGATGCGTATATTTATGGTGCAAATGTCGCAGATATTCATACGTTGTCAGCAGGGTTTGCTTCCGAACATCCCCGGTTTGAGCTTGATCATGTTCGTTTGCTCTCTGAACCGCTTGAGTGCATCAGGCCGTTTCTTGCGCATAGACCTGAATGCTGGAAATTCCTGGAAAATTTTGGCGCCCGGCTACTCAGTTTCATGGAGGCTATCCGCGATCAGGATGCAGACTATGGGTTGTGCCACGGTGACTTCCATGGCTGGAATGCGCACTATTATTCGGATACGTTGACGTTCTTTGACTTCGATGATTGCGGGTATGGCTGGCGGGCCTATGATCTTGCTGTATTTCGTTGGGATGCCCGGTTGGATAAGAAAGAAAATGAGCGTTGGGCGGCTTTTATCAAAGGTTATCGAAGCAAAAGGGGTATTTCTGATGCTGATTTGAAGCTAACTACGACGTTTATGGCAATACGTGATATTTGGCTAATGGGGGAGCATATGGGGAATGCTAAAGATTTTGGCCGGGGGTGGATGGGTGATGAGTATATTGATGAGCGCATTGCATTTTTAAAGGCTATCGAAGAAGAGCATTTTGCCTGAGTGCTATCTCAATCAGGTTCGGACACCGTGTAGAAAAATATGCAAAAAATAATAAATGGTCTTATCAGTCGGTATCTAAACGCTTAATTCTCACCTGCTGAAGCCAAACGAAGTGGTGTGTATACTGTCTGGAAAATTACTGCAGTCCAGTTGGTAAGGAAAATATGAGTTCAGATTCCAAGATTCTAACCTCCATTCAAAACCTCAGCGTTGCATTTGGTTCCGGTGAGTCCCTCAATCAGGTCGTCAACCAGATTAGCTTTGATATTCACCGTGGTGAGACGCTTGCGTTGGTGGGTGAAAGTGGTTCCGGTAAGACAGTGACTGCGATGTCTGTTCTCAAGCTGTTGCCCAGCCCCCCTGCCAGCTGGCCGCAAGGTGAAATTCTGTTTGATGGGGTGAATGTTCTGGATATGCCGGAAGCATCTTTGCGCCTGATGCGGGGCAATGATATCGGGGTGATTTTCCAGGAGCCGATGATGTCGCTGAATCCGCTGCACACAGTTGAGAAGCAGCTGGCTGAGGTGATGTTTCTGCATAAAGGTATCGGCCTTAAGGCGGCACGTCCGGTGATTGAGAAATGGCTGGACAGGGTCGGGATTGAAAACCCCCGTGAGAAAATGAAGTCTTATCCGCATCAGCTGTCCGGCGGCCAGCAGCAGCGGGTGATGATCGCCATGGCGCTTATTAATGAACCAGAGCTGCTGATTGCAGATGAGCCGACGACAGCGCTGGATGTGACTATTCAGGCGCAGATTCTTGAGCTGATTAATGAGCTGAAGCAGGAACTGGGAATGTCGGTGCTGTTTATTACCCATGATTTGGCCGTGGTGAAACAGATCGCTGATCGGGTGGCGGTCATGTGTAAAGGCGATCTGGTGGAGCTGAATGCGGCGCAAACGCTTTTTAGTCAACCACAGCACCCATATACACAGGAGCTACTAAGTGCTTTCCATGCACGCCGGGCGGATGCTCTGGCGGAAGAGGCACCGGTTTTGATGGCGGTTGATGATCTCAGGGTCTGGTTTCCGATTCAGCGTGGCGTTCTGCGTAAAACGGTCGGCCATGTGAAAGCAGTTGATGGTATTTCCTTTACCTTAAAACAGGGTGAGGCACTGGGGATTGTTGGTGAAAGCGGTTCGGGTAAGACTACGCTGACCCATGCTTTACTGGGGCTGGTGGATAGCGAGGGGGATTATACTTTTGAAGGTACTGAGCTAAGTGCATTAGAAGGAGATGAGTTGCGCCCTTATCGCCGTTCGATGCAGCTGATTTTTCAGGATCCTTATGGCAGTCTCAGCCCCCGGATGTCAATCGAGCAGATTATTGGCGAGGGACTGGAAATTCACAATATTGGTTCCGAAGCTGAGCGGCGGGATAAAGTGCTGGAAACCATGGAGCTGGTTGAGCTTAGTCCGGATTGGATTGATCGTTACCCTAATGAGTTTTCCGGTGGACAGCGACAGCGGATTGCGATTGCACGGGCATTGATTATGGAGCCAAAACTGGTGGTGCTGGATGAGCCAACGTCAGCACTGGATCGCACTATTCAGGCTCAGGTGATAGAGTTGCTAATCCGTCTGCAGCATGAAAAGAATCTGACGTATATCTTCATTACCCATGATCTGGGGGTGGTACAGGCGATGTGTCACAACGTACTGGTCATTCAAAAGGGTAAGCTGGTTGAGGCCGGGCCGGTGCGGGACATCTTTGACAATCCGCAACAGGACTATACCAGGCGTTTGCTGGCGTCCGTGCTATAACGCTTCCCCACTGTTTTCTGACAAGGCTTTATTATGCAAATTAAGATGAAACCTCAGCAGCTGGGGTTCGATACAGAACGCCTGCAACGTATTAATCGCTGGATGCAGCGTTATATCGATGAAGGCAAGCTGGCCGGAAGCTCGGTACTGCTTGCCCGTCATGGCGAAATCGTACATCTCGCTACTGCCGGACAGCGTTCTCTGGCAGAGAATCAGCCGTTTGAAACGGATACCATCGTACGCATTTATTCGATGACCAAGCCGGTTGCAACCGTGGGCATTATGCAATTGGTTGAAAAAGGGCTATTACATCTGGATGCGCCGATAGATCAGTATTTGCCAGAGTTTTCAGCCTGTCAGGCTTTAATTCCGGGAGCTGAAACAGCTGATCAGCTGGAGTCGGCTCCGGCACCAACAGTGCATCAGCTGCTCACGCATACTGCCGGGTTTACCTATGTCTTTAACAGTGGTGTATTGGGCAATTTATACCAGCAACATCAGATAGATTTTAATCCTGCTACCGGAACTCTGGCACAACGTACTCAGGATCTGGCAGCAATGCCTCTTGCATTTCAGCCCGGTAGCCGATGGGAATATTCGGTGAGTATTGATGTGATTGGACGCATTATTGAAGTGGTTTCCGGACAGCCTTTGGATGCGTTCCTGGCACAGGAAATTTTATTGCCGCTGGGTATGATAGATACCGGATTTTCGGTGAGTGATTCGCAGCTGGAACGTTATGCAGACTGTTATGTGAAGACACCGGATACAGCCTTAAAGCTGATAGATCCGGCACAGAACAGCGCATTTCATGTTGCAAAGGTGAAGTGTTTTTCTGCGGGCGGTGGTCTGCTTTCCACCCTGAGTGATTATTTTCGTTTTGTGGAAATGTTACGGCGGGGCGGAGAGCTGGACGGAGTACGCATATTATCACCACGAACTGTAGCTTTTATGCGGCGTAATCATCTGGCTGCTGATATCGCTGATATGGGGCCGACCAGTTTTTCTGAGATGTCAACACGGGGAATGGGTTTTGGCCTTGGAGGTTCAGTACTGCGTGAACCGGCACTTACCGGTATGCCGGGGTCAGTGGGAGATTATAGCTGGGGAGGGATGGCAAGCACTTTCTTCTGGACTGACCCGGTGGAGCAATTGACCGTTATCTTTTTTACTCAGCTAATTCCGTCCAGCAGCTACACCTGCCGTGCTGAATTAAAGGCGCTGGTTCATGGTGCATTGGTTGCTTAAAGCTGAGTGATGTGAATATTGTGCCCCGTTTTAGCTGCTGATTAGCTGTGCCCAGGCTATGCCTCCGCTTAACAGGGATACTGCCAGCAGCCCGGACAGTACTTTTACATGGCGCTGCGAACGTTGCGTTTCCTGTTTTCTGCTGCTGAGGATGAATTGCTGTTGCAATATCGCTGGCGGCGGTGTGTGTGCTGGTGGTGTCGCCAGCCATTGTTCAGCCTGTTCCAGCTCCTGATTGCGTAGCAGGTGTTTATGGTTACGTCCGTTTTGATCCCAGAGATAGGCTTTTTCGGTCAGCTGCGTGTGCTTGTGCAATGGCTCAACATTGGTTGTCAGTGCCTTCAGCAGGGAGTTGATGGCTAATGCGGGATCAGCCGGTGGGGTGAGGTAGATATAACGCAGACGGGATATCGTATCAGTTACCGGAGCGCCTTCAAGTTCAGTAATTACGATCGGAACAATACGTTTTTGCAGGCGGTTGGCGAGTGCTATGTCCTGATAACAACGTTCAGTCACAACAGAATTGGGCGACAGTGCGAATAGTATCTGATCTGCACTGACAATTTGTTTTTCTGCCTGCCTTTCAGGTTCTTTGCTACCGGGTGGTGCATTCTGCCGAGTGTTAATGCTTAATCCGGCTTCCCTCAGCTTACGGATGAGCGGTGTCAGCAGTTTGCTGTCTTCATCTGCATGAGACAGGAATATCTGTGAATTAAGGGTGGGGGTAAGGGGTTGCTTTTCTGCCATTTTTTTCTCCAATCTGTGTTTAGCGTAGTACAAATTGCAAGGTAATGAGAAGCTTTAACAGGCATTAGTTCCGGCGGTTTTTTGGCAGGGTTAGGCTACACTTATCTGGAATGAATCCTGAGCCGCCATGCTGAATATCCATGCGCTTGTCTTTGGTTTTAATGACAGTTTCCGGCTAACGTGAGACACTTCTTTTATGATTAAACAGTATTCTTTGTTTGCCCTGATACTTTCTCTGATTCTGATCGCCGTTTTCTACTGGTGGTTTCAGGGTGATCTGTTTCTTACCGGTTTGTATATTGCGCTGTCTGTGCTGGCTATTTTGACCGTGCCCTTGATTTACCGCTTTGCCGGTTTTTCTCTGGCTGATGACATGGAATGGTTACAGGAACGGGAGGCACGTGAACATGGTGAATTAATTTCACGTCTGGATGGACTCAAATCTGAGCTGTCTGATCTGGGTTTGGATGAAGGATTGCGTCAGGCAAATACACTGAACGATATTATTGATGATTATCATTCCGTGGTGGAAACCCGCTTTTTTGGTAAAAAGAACAGTCCGCTGACATATCTTGGTGCGGCGCGTTCGGTACAGAAACATGCTATTCAAAACTTGGCAGATATGGTGGCTATTGGTCACAGTATGTCAACAATTGCCCGGAATAAACGCGATCCCGGACAGGTGAGCAGTACCCGCCAACAGGAGCGGATGGATAAACACAGCGATTTATATAATGAGCAGGCGCAGCGGTTGAATGAATTGCGGGAAGAAAACAGTAATTTATTTGATGCCCTGACCGATACAGCGGTCGAAGTTGCTAATATTCAGTCTTTCAGTCAGTTTGACCGTACGGATACGCTGGCCAGACTGGTTGCTTTAGCACAGGTAGCTAATGACTCAGGCAAGTAGGAATTCATAATGGCACGACATAAGCAGAAAAAACGCAGCGGTTTATTGATTAAGGGAGTATTTTTGCTGGTATTTGTCAGCATGGCTTCCGGGGCTTTATTACAGGGCTGCGGTTCTGTGGTGGATAGTCAGGAAAGTGCCGAGGCTAAAATCAAAGAGCTGGTAAGTGATACCGTACAGCCGACGTTCGATGAAAATCAGGTGCGGGCTAATATTCAGCTGACTAAAACCAATTTACTGGCGATGCTGCCTGATTTGCGCGAGTACCCGATTTCACTGAATGCCCGTGACGATCTGCGCACTGAGATGGTGGAAATTTTTACTTCTTCCGAGAAAGCCGGGCAGGGAAGAGATGGCTTTTACCTGGAGATGGCGGAAGCCTTTAACCGAAAGCGTATGTCTATCAGCAATGGTAAACAGGCTAAAGTTGCTATCCGCAAGATTGCCTCCGGTTTGGGCGCGCAGTTTATGCTGGCACGCCGATATACGCCGGATGCTTATTCGCCGAGTAATTTTCTCTGGGGAGAAATGCTGAATGCCAGTGGTATTAAGGTGGAGACCATTGCAGAGCAAACAGCCCCGAATACTGCCGGAATTATTGTTAAAAAATCTAAAATTGATCAGATCACGACCGATGGCAAACTGGATATTGCCAAGCTGCTCACGAATGTTAGCAGCGGGCAGTTTGCTATGGGCTATACCAATCCCTATCAGTCAAGTACCGGGCTGAATTTCCTGCTTACCGTACTAAACTCCTTCGCTGAGGGTGATGAGTCACAAATGTTGTCACCGGATGTGGCGAGTGCCTTTGAGGCATTTCAGGCCGGGGTGCCGTTTGTGGCACAAAATACCCTGCAGATGCGTGATGCGGCACAGGGCAGTGGTGTGCTTGATGCGTTGGTGATGGAGCATCAGTCCTGGGTGAATGTTACCGGGATGGATGATTATGAATTTGTACCGTTTGGTGTACGTCATGATAGCCCGCTTTATGCCACACCGGAAGCTGACCCGGCAGAACGGGAGGTTCTGAAGCTGTTTGCTGAGTTCATTAAATCGCAACAGTCGGCAGTACAGAATTTTGGTTTTGGTCGTAATGGTAATTATGCTGATGCTTATCAGTTGGAAGATGGCTCATTGATTGCACAGGCGCAGAAGCTGTGGAAACAGAAAAAGTCCGGTGGTCGTCCGATTGCAGCTGTGTTTGTGGCTGATGTGTCCGGTTCAATGGAAGGCATACGTATCCGTAATCTTAAAGAGGCGTTGATTGAGTCGGCTGACCTGATTAGTTCAACCAACGCGATTGGTCTGGTGAGCTATAGTGAACAGGTCAATGTGGATTTATACATTCGCCCGTTTGATGTGCAACAGAAGGCGCTGTTTAGCGGGGCTGTTGGACGACTAACAACGGGAGGAAAGACAGCAACCAATGATGCGGTATTAGTCGCAGCAAATCAGTTGATCGAATACGGTAAACAGCATCCTGATCACAAGAAAGTAATCTTTCTGCTTTCTGATGGGGAGACAAACCGCGGACTGGATTTCGACAATGTGAAAAGCGCGCTGGAATGGTCAGGAATTCCGGTGCATGCCATTGCCTATGAACTGAGTTCAGACCACCTGAAAGGCCTCGCCTCATTGGCTGAAGGTGCTTATATCGAATCATCAGCCGGATCTGCCTCTTACCGTATCGGCAATCTGCTGAATTCGGAGATGTAGCATGAAAGGGCTAAAGGTGTTTGCGCTGTTTATTTTGTTGCATATCACCGGGTGGGCGGCTGCACACGTTTATATGAATCAGAATCCGCAGCAGGTATTGGTGGTGGTGGATACGTCCTATGCAATGAAGCCGAAGTTTCCGGCGATGCAGGATTGGATTGATCAGATGGAGGCCTCGGCGCGTTATCAGGTTGTACGTATTGGGACTGATAAGGCGATGCTGGGTAAGCTGGCAGATCTTAAATCACGTTCTGTAATCTTCCGTACTGCATTTGGTCGTATGACGGCTGAAAACCTTACCCGTTATCGCGGGGTGGATGCCGGTGAAAAAATACTATTGTCGGATGGCAAAATAAAGCCGGAAGGCTGGCGTGTGGTCAGCTTTTAGTATGAGCTTAAGCCGTTTGATTTTCCAGTAACCATGCTGCAATGACTTCTGCTGTGCCATGTGGATCTTCCTGTGGGAACAGGTGACCTCCTTTCAGCACCTGATATTTCATGCCATTTTGTTGTGCCAGTCGTTGTGCAAACGGGCGACTGGCAAACTCACTGTCTTCTGCGGTCAGATACAGTCCCGGTAACTGTAGTGGCGTTTTGTAACGCCATAAGTTATCTGCTGCGGTGCGAAATAAGGCAACTTCTTTGTCTTTTTCATAGATAAGGGTCAAGCGCCCGGAATCATCTTCAGTCAAGCCATGTTCGAGATAGGCGAGAAAAGATGCCTCGGTGAAGTTTTTGAATAATGCTTTATGGCGGAGATGACGATAAGCCTGATCATAGTCTTCAAAGTGAGTGCGGCGTTTTTTGCTGCTGCCTGCCGGTGTGATGTGATCGGTTAATTTCAGGCGTTTAGCCAGCCACCAAATTATATTTTGCCAGCCGTTAATGATTGGCGGGTCAAGTAATACCAAATGTGAATACAGGTCAGGGCGTTTTTGGGCAAGCTGGTAATGTAAAAGTCCGCCTGCTGAATGCCCGATACCAATCACTGCCTGTTGATGATTAGCTGTTATTTGGGCTTCGAGCTCTTTTACCAGATAGGGCCAGTTGTTCGTAATCGGGTATTCGGGGTGATGGCCGATTTTATCGATGTAGTCAACAGTAAAGCCTTGTTCCTGCAACGCATCGAATAAAGGGGAGTAAGTTAAACCGGGAAATCCGGTTGCATGAGCAAAGTATAGCGTTTTGCTCATTGAGGTAAGGCCCAGTCAATGGATTTACGGCCCTTTGATGCTAAGAAAGCGTTAGTTCGCGAAAAGGGCTGGCTGCCAAAAAATCCACGGCGCGCGGATAAAGGCGACGGGTGTGCACTGGCAATGATTTCATGCCGGGCATGATCAATCAGTGCTGTTTTATTCTGAGCCTGTTTGCCCCAGAGGATAAAAACACAGGGTTCTGCCTGTTCACTGATATAGCGAATAATGGTATCAGTGAAATGCTCCCAGCCACGTTTCTGATGACTTCCGGCATTTCCTGCTTCAACACTGAGCACTGTATTCAGTAGTAATACCCCTTGCTGTGCCCAGGATTGAAGGCAGCCGGTATGACTGTTATCAATACCCAGGTCGCTCAGCAACTCTTTATTGATATTGCCCAGTGATCTGGGTAAGGGCTTGACACCGGGTTGTACAGAAAAAGACAGGCCGTGTGCATGACCTGGTGTTGGGTATGGATCCTGTCCCAGAATAACAACTTTTACGTTGTCTGGTTCTGTGCTTTGCAAGGCATTAAAACGCTGCTCTGCTGGTGGCAGAATTTGTTTTCCTGCTGCCTCTTCCGAGGCCAGGAAAGCCTGTAGTTCCTGCATATAGGGTTTGCTGAATTCTGCGCTGAGTGCGGCCTGCCAGCCCGGAGATAATGATTTGGGGTTCATTGCTGTTTCTCTGAACGTGAGGACGGCACTTTAACAGGTTACGTGACGGTACTAAAGATGATCCCGGCAGAAGATTTTAAATAGCTGCGGTGGTTTGGGTGATATCTGCTTGTCTGGTAGCAAGATGATCGGAAGGCACTGGTTCTACGGGGGCATTAGCCTGTTTTGGAGGGGGGCTATTTTTACTCCCGGTGGTGTTTTTGATGTAATTTCCTAAGGTGATAACCTGATTTCTGCCGCCTTCTTTTGCGAGATACAGCGACTGATCAGCGCTGGCAATTAAATCGGTACTGCTGGTTCCCGGTGTTGGAATAACCGTTGCCACACCGATACTGATAGTAAAATGAATCTGTCGCCCCTGGTAGCTAATACATAATTGCTGGATGCTGCGTCTGATGTGTTCGGCGATCAGGCTGGCTTCTTTACTGTCCGTGTCGGGTAGCAGAATAATAAATTCCTCGCCACCAAAGCGTGCGACAAGGTCACTCACGCGGTTAGCGCAGCTTTTCATAATACTGGCAACATTTACCAGGCACTGATCACCAAATAAATGGCCGTAGGTATCATTGATCATTTTAAAGTGATCAATATCTGCCATTAGTAGCGATATTGGCTGGCGTTGCCTGAGATTGTTTTGCCATTCGTGCTGAAGTTCCTGATCAAAATCACGTCGATTTGACAGGCCGGTTAAAGCATCCATCCGCGCAAGGTTGTTCAGTTTACGATTCGCCTGAGTCAGGCTCTTCATCGTCATTTCCAGCTTATGTGTGCGTTCCCTGACTTCCTGCTCCAGTTGCTGGGTCGTTTGTTGTTGCAGGATCAATAAAGAGTTTTGTGCCTCTCTGGTTTTGCGCTCATTTATCAATGCCAGTTCCTGTGCCTGCAGGCGTGCTTCCCGTTCTTTCTTAATATGCCTGGCGAGGGCAAAAGAAATGAGAGCAGCTTCAAAGGTTGAGCCGATTAACATGGCATTTTCTGATATCAGCATTGGAATCGGTATGCCTATACGACCCAGGGCAAACAGGAGGCTACCAATCAGCAAAGACAACCAGGCAACAGAGAGAATGCGGGCGGAACGATCCCCTTTTAAACACAGTGTTATTAATATTGTCAAAACTGTAATGGTAGCAATTGCTCCGGTGACCGCGGTTGTCAGTAACATAGCGGTATAGGGAATAATAGTGAGGCCACTGACCATTGTGGTGGTTGTCCAGATAGTTCCCGCTATTGCTGTCCAGATGAACGTGCGGAATGTGAGGACGATATTGGGGTGCTGCTTTTTGTTTAATCCCAGGAACCCCAGAATGAAAAATGAGCTGGTTCCTATAACGATAAAAGTGGATACCGGTATGCTGAGGTGGTTAAAAAAGCTCTGCCCCGGCCAGATATACTGGTAGCCCAGATTGGTTTGTGCGAGTTGCAGGTAAAGAATAGCTGCGGTGCACCAGACATAGTTGCGGTAGTTTTTATGTCCGGTTGAAAAATAAAGCAGCAGATTATAAACCAGCATGATGGATAAAAAGCCAAAAAACAGGCCGAGAAACAGGGTTTGCTGCTGATTAGCGGCAACAAATTCACTGTTTTCCCAAACCTTTACCGGGACATACATGGTGTCAGTGCTTTGAATACGCAGGATAGCCCTGAGTTTTTTCTCCGGTGGTACGATGTGAGGAAAAAGGAAGTTGCGGTGATGTAAGGGTCTTTGCACAAAGGGAAGTTTGTCACCGGTGTGAAAGGTTTTGACGATGGCATTACCATCCAATAAATAAACATCAATGCTGTCATGTAACGGAAAGGCGATTTCCAGCAGCATAGGGTTTAATTCAGATTTCGGGTTTTCGATGGGTAAACTGAACCAATAAGCACTGTTGGTGAAGCCAAAATTAGGATTGTTATTGTCAGCTTGCTGCCATTGGGTCGATAAATTTCTGCTGCTGATATCATCAAATGTCATCGCGCCGGATGTGTCTTCCAGCCAATACAGACCTGAAGATTGACCGTTAGCGCCAGCTACTTCCTTCCCGGCACAGCCGATCAGAGTTATCAGCATAACGGGTAGCAGCATCAGGGTATAGAGGAGCCTGCTGCTAAAAAAATTCAACGGTTTTGTCCCTTCACCGGAGTATGTGATGTTGGAAAGTTCAGGGCATGAATCGGGTATGCTTTCGCTGCCGGTTGTTTGGCATAGAACAGGTATCTTGCGCACATCCTGTGTGCCATGCATTTCTTGTTATTTGTTATAGTCATTGATTATTTTTGGGTTATGTAAAATGACTTTCTTTAGTATGGCATGAACGATACACCAGCGGAAGCGCTTTACGACAAGCTGAGGTGGTTTGGCTCAGAAACCGGGGGTTAGCCGGTAACAGAAAAAAACGGTTGTATCGGCTTTGCACCCGGCCTGATTGATTGTACGAATTGGCCGAGGTCGCTGTATCCACGGTAACGGTATTCAAATTCAAGCTGCAGGCGTTGCGCAATGGCAACGGCTTTCTGTTTTAACTCAGGTTGCCTGGTCTGCGCGATATAAACCAGTTTCCTGTAATTGCCAAAGACAAATTCGACCATGCTGTCGTCACGATCCAGCCCCAGTTCCTGCCACATAAAACGCTCGAAGTGCTGGCAGAAAAAATCGGTCAGGAAAAAGGATGTAATGTCATCTTCGTTCTGCGCAAAACGCTCCGCTCCTTCAAAAAAAGCAAAGCAGTGTGGGCCATGAATGCGTTCGGCCTGATATTTTTCCAGCACCCTGTCAATGCCTCCGGCCGTACCACAGTCTCCGTAAGCGACGTATATTTTTTCGTAATCATGCTGTTTCGTCGCCAGAATCCCGTCAAGTGCAGGAGGTATGAGAGCAGGGCGGTGATGATAGCGTGCCGGAAGGCATTGCAGGTCAATATGCCGGAGTTGATTGTGTTCGATCACAGCAACGATCTCACCAGCCAAAGCACCGCAGGCAATAATCAGGACACCACCCGTGTTGCGGGTGAACTTATAAGCGACATCTGATGTTATGTCGGTTGTTGTCATTGGTCAGCTCCTGTCTGGTGCAGACTTTTGACTATATCAGGGGCGTTTATTTCTGCATAGCAGCCTGTTGGGCGCTTCTGTTTGCAGAGGGACGAACACCAAACTTTGTTTTATAGGCTTGTGAAAAATGGGCTGAATTTGCAAAGCCGGTTGCCAGCGCGATGTCTGTAATGCTTAAAGGGGATTCGGCGAGTAAATCACGGGCTTTGATCAGGCGTAAATCGCGGTAAAATGCCATGGTAGTGGAACTCATATGGTCATGAAACAGGCGGTTTAACTGGCGTGGGCCTATATTCGCGGTGGCAGCCAGTTCATCCAGTGTCAGCGGTTCTGACAGGTTTGCGCGCATCAGAGCAATGACGGAGAGAATGGAGGCATTATTAGTTTTGTAGTATGTCGCCATGCTGTGATGCTGAGACTCTGTGCCGGGGCGAATATCTTTATGAAGAAACCATTCGCAGACTTGTTTGGCAAACGTATTACCGTGATGCCCGGATATCAGGGCATGCATCATATCCAGAGGCGCCGTTCCGCCAGCACAGGTCATCCGGTCACGATCCACGACATATAAACTGCGCTCTACTCTCAGACGAGGATGGAGTTCTTTCAGGGTTGGAATGTGTTGCCAGTGCAGAGTCATGCGGCGGTTTCGCATCACACCGGCTGAAGCAAGAATAGCCGGGCCACCGGAAATACCGCCGAGCACCACACCGCGACTGGACAGATGGCGTAACCACTGGAAAATCCTCAAATCACGAAAGGCGCTGGGATTGTCTCCGGCAGCAACAATGACCAGGTCGAAATCCACCCGTTCGCCCAGGTGGGCGTTGGCTTTAATTGCCGCGCCACCTGAGCTGACAGAGCCACTACCGGCAGCAGGCATATTGTAAATCTCGTACAGTGTTTTGTTGGCCAGTGTATTAGCAGCCCGTAATGGTTCAATGCAGGCTGCATAAGACATGAGGGCAAAACCATCCACTAATAGAAATCCTACCCGGTATGGGCGCTCATTTAAAAATACTGAAGAAGCTTCTATGTCCATTTATAAAAAAATACTGACTGTTTATGGAAAGTTTATATCCCTTGTAGTTTATACTATACCCCCATCTAAAAGTATGCCAGACGCTTTCAGCTAGCCACTGTTTGCAGGAGGGGGCTGATCCGGCAATCTTATTTTTAACCAAAGTGACTGTAATGACCACAGAAACCAATACAACACAAGCGGTAGAAAACCGGAAAGGTGTTTGGAAGTCCGGCAAGGGCCGTGGCCGACACACCCCTAAAGGTCGTCAACTGGATGATAATGCACTGGAGCAAGTCCGGACATTGTTGGGGAACCGTCCACGCCGTGAAGACTTATTGATCGAATTCCTGCATTTGATTCAGGATCACTACGGCCATCTGTCTGCTGCACATTTGCGCGCTCTGGCGAATGAAATGAAGATGCCACAGGCGGCAGTGTATGAAGTGGCAACCTTTTATGCGCATTTTGATGTGGTCAAGGAGGGTGAGGAAGCACCGGCACCATTAACCATTCGCGTGTGTGATTCGTTATCCTGTGAAATGGCTGGTGCGCAAACTTTGCTGGCTGCGTTGAGCGATGAATACAACGGTGGACGTGAAGTGCGTGTAGTGCGTGCGCCCTGTATGGGACGTTGTGATACTGCACCGACGCTGGAGCTGGGTCATAATCATATTGACCATGCGACACCGGAAAAAGTGGCGGCGGCGATTGCTTCCAATGATACGCATGCTCATATCCCTGACTATCAAAACCTGGCGGCTTATCAGGAGCAGGGTGGTTATCAGGCACTAACTGACCTGCGCAGTGGCAGCAAAACCCCGGAGCAGGTGCAGGACGAAATTCTGGAATCCGGTCTGCGTGGTTTAGGCGGTGCGGGATTTCCATCCGGTCGTAAATGGTCATTTGTACGCGCTGAAGCCGGGCCGCGTTATCTGGCGGTGAACGGTGATGAAGGTGAGCCGGGTACGTTTAAAGATCGCTACTATCTGGAGCGTGTTCCCCACCTGTTTTTAGAGGGTATGCTGATCGCTGCCTGGGCGGTGGAAGCCGAGAAAGCGTTTATTTACATGCGTGACGAATATCCGGCGGTATTACATATTTTGCATACTGAAATTGCCGCACTGGAAGCAGCGGGTATTGTCGAGCCGGGTTATATTGATTTACGCCGTGGTGCTGGTGCTTATATCTGTGGTGAAGAATCGGCAATGATTGAGTCCATCGAGGGTAAGCGTGGTTTACCGCGTCATCGCCCGCCGTATGTAGCACAGGTCGGTATCTTCAATCAGCCAACGCTGGTGCATAATGTAGAAACCCTGCACTGGGTGGCGAAGATTTGCCGTGAAGGGCCGGAAGTGCTGAATAGCACTGAATTGAATGGTCGCAAAGGTCTGCGCAGTTATTCGGTTTCTGGCCGCGTAAAAAATCCCGGTGTGCATCTGTTACCAGCCGGTTCCACGATTACCGATATTATCGAAGCCAGCGGCGGTATGCTGGATGGGCATACTTTCAAAGCTTATCAACCGGGAGGCCCTTCCTCCGGCCTGTTACCGGCAGCAATGAATGATATTCCGCTGGACTTCGATACCTTACAGCCGCACGGTAGCTTTATTGGTTCTGCTGCCGTGGTTGTTTTATCCGATGAAGACAGTGCAAAAGCGGCGGCTCTTAATATGCTGCGTTTCTTTGAAGATGAAAGCTGTGGCCAGTGTACGCCTTGTCGTGTGGGTTGTGAGAAAGCGGTCAAACTGATGGATCAGCCAGCATGGGATACTGATTTACTGGAATCGCTGTCACAAACCATGGTCGATGCCTCAATCTGTGGATTGGGTCAGGCAGCGCCAAATCCTATTCGTATGGTCATTAAACATTTTCCTGAGGAGGTCTCCTCATGAGTTCAGATAAGACAACCCATACCATTAACTTCATGCTCGACGGTAAGTCGGTGAGTGCCAATGAAGGTGAGTCGCTGTGGGAAGTAGCGAAACGTGAAGGCACCCGCATTCCGCATTTATGTCACGCTGATCAGCCAGGCTACCGTTCTGATGGTAACTGCCGTGCCTGTATGGTGGAGATTGAAGGTGAGCGTGTGTTGGCCGCTTCCTGTATTCGCACGCCAAGCGAAGGCATGGTGGTGCGCACAGATACTGACCGGGCGGATAATGCACGTAAAATGGTGATGGAGCTGCTGCTCTCGGATCAGCCTGAGCGCGAAGCAGCACACGATAAGTCGTCACAGCTATGGCAAATGGCGGATGCTCAAGGTGTGTCAGAAAGCCGTTTTCCGGCGATTGAAGCTAAACGTGTTCCGCTGCTGGATGATTCGCACATCGCGATGAAAGTGAATCTGGATGCCTGTATTCACTGTAATTTATGCGTGCGTGCCTGTCGTGAAGTACAGGTCAACGATGTCATCGGTATGGCGGGTCGCGGTCACGACGCTAAAATCGTGTTTGATTTTGACGATGACATGGGTGCCAGTACCTGTGTTGCCTGTGGTGAATGCGTGCAGGCATGCCCGACAGGGGCGCTGATGCCATCGTCTGCGCTGGATGAAGCAGGTCGCGGCGACAATAAAGACTATGACCGTGAAGTGAAATCGGTTTGTCCTTATTGCGGTGTTGGCTGTCAGGTCAGCTTCAAGGTTAAAGACGAAAAGATTGCCTGGGTTGATGGTGCCAATGGCCCGGCGAATGAGCAGCGTTTATGTGTAAAAGGTCGTTTTGGCTTTGACTATATTGACCATGAACATCGTCTGCGTAAGCCGTTAATTCGGCGTGAAGACGCACCGGCAAAAGGTTTGAATGTTGATCCCGGTAATATTGGTGAGTATTTCCGCGAAGCGACCTGGGATGAAGCGCTGGATGCGGCGGCGAACGGTTTAGGTGGTTTGCGTGATAATCACGGCGGCCAGTCTGTGGCGGGTTTCGGTTCGGCGAAATGCTCGAATGAAGAAGCTTACCTGTTCCAGAAGCTGATTCGTACCGGTTTTGGTCATAACAACGTCGATCACTGCACGCGCTTATGTCATGCCTCTTCGGTGGCGGCTTTGCTGGAAAATGTTGGTTCCGGCGCGGTAACAGCAACCTTTAATGAAATTGAAAATGCGGATTGTGCCATTGTGATTGGGGCTAATCCGATTGAAAACCACCCCGTAGCTGCGACCTACTTCAAGCAGTTTACCAAGCGTGGCGGTAAGCTGATTGTTATGGATCCGCGTGCGACAGTATTGTCGCGTTACGCCGAGCATTTCCTGCAGTTCAAGTCAGGTTCCGACGTGGCCATGCTGAATGCGATTATGCATACCATTCTGGATGAGGGTTTGTATAACGAGGCGTATATTGATCAGTTCACTGAAGGCTGGGATGAATTTAAGGCTCACCTTGCTGATTTTTCACCGGAAGCGATGGCAGCGGTTTGTGGTATTAGTGCTGAAGATCTGCGTGCAGTGGCGCGTACTTTTGCCAATGCTGAAGCCGGTATGATCTTCTGGGGCATGGGTATCTCGCAGCATATTCACGGTACGGATAACTCACGTTGCCTGATCTCGTTAGCACTGATGACTGGTCATGTTGGTCGTCCCGGTTCCGGTCTGCATCCGTTACGCGGGCAAAACAATGTACAGGGCGCGTCTGATGCGGGTTTGATTCCGATGTTCTTACCAGATTATCAGACGGTTACTGACGACGGTGTGCGTTCTTCCTTCAAGGAAATCTGGGGTACGGATACTGACTTTTCCGCCGAGAAGGGGCTGACCGTGGTTGAGATTATGGATGCCGTCCACGAAGACAAGATCAAGGGTATGTATGTGTTGGGTGAGAACCCGGCGATGTCTGATCCTGATGTTGAGCATGCGCGGGATGCACTGGCGAAGCTGGATTGCCTGGTGGTACAGGATATTTTCCTCACCGAGACTGCCAATTATGCGGATGTGATTCTGCCTGCGACGGCTTGGCCTGAGAAGACCGGTACGGTAACCAATACTAATCGTCAGGTGCAGCTCGGGCGTCCCGCAGTACCACCGCCGGGTGAGGCGCGGGAAGACTGGGCGATTACCACAGCGCTGGCGAATCGTTTGGGACTGAACTGGGGATATACCCATCCGCGTGAAGTGTTCAACGAGATGAAGCGCTCAATGAACTCGCTGGATAATATTACCTGGGAACGGCTGGAGCATGAGGCCGTAACTTATCCGAGTTTGTCGGAGACTGATCCGGGGCAGCCGATTGTGTTTGGTGATGGTTTCCCACGTCCTGATGGGCGGGCGAAATTTACACCAGCCGCGATTATTCCACCGGATGAGGCACCGGATGCTGAGTATCCGATGATTATGATTACGGGGCGGCAGCTGGAGCATTGGCACACTGGTTCGATGACCCGGCGCGCTACGGTACTGGATCATCTGGAGCCGGAAGCGAACTGTTCCTTGCATCCGCGTACCCTGCGTGAGTTGGGTGTGGAAGCGGGCGGGATGATTCGTCTGAGTACACGACGCGGTTCGGTGCAGCTCATGGCGCGTTCGGATCGGGCGGTGAGTGAAGGTAGTGTGTTTGTGCCGTTTGCCTATGTGGAGGCGGCAGCGAATATTCTGACCAATCCGGCGCTGGATCCTTATGGCAAGATTCCGGAGTTTAAGTATTCGGCGGTTAGGGCAGAGAAGGCTTAATTTTTTTAGATTTACACAACCAATGTCCAGCGCTGAACGAAACAGGGCGGATACACGGAGAAGACTCAAATGGGTTACAAAAGC
>JBMZDK010000055.1:0-18444 GCA_049614265.1 Thiolinea sp. | reverse complement strand
TTAGATTCACTCACCGCAGCAATAATCAAATCTTTAGAGAAAAAGCCGGAAAACCCGGGGAAGCCGATTAGTGCCAACGAGCCAATTAGTGCCGTCCAATAGGTGATTGGCATGTAACGCTTAAGGCCACCCATATTGCGCATATTCTGATCATGATGCATGGCAATAATTACCGAGCCGGCAGCGAGGAACAAAAGCGCTTTAAAGAAAGCGTGCGTCATGAGGTGAAAAATCGCAACCGAGTATGCTGAAGCTCCTAACGCAACAACCATATACCCGAGTTGTGAAAGCGTGGAATACGCCACTACCCGTTTAATATCATTCTGCACAATGGCCACGAGGCCCATAAAGAAAGCTGTCGTCGCCCC
Organism: Thiolinea sp.; assembly: GCA_049614265.1. Taxonomy (GTDB): domain Bacteria; phylum Pseudomonadota; class Gammaproteobacteria; order Thiotrichales; family Thiotrichaceae; genus Thiolinea. The sequence continues at coordinate 18,076 of JBMZDK010000055.1, read as the reverse complement.
CACAACCAAAATAATGTTTAGCGTTAGATTGGATAGTTCAAATACTGGTGACATACGTGCCACCATAAAAATACCGGCTGTTACCATGGTCGCGGCATGAATCAGCGCTGAGATAGGAGTGGGCCCTTCCATTGAATCCGGCAGCCAAACATGCAATGGCACCTGAGCTGACTTCCCCATTGCGCCAATAAACAGCAAAATCGCGGCCAAATCCGGAACCTCAACCCCCTCAAGTCCGGGCAAAGCCCCAAGGAAAACCGGCAAATCCCCTTTACTGCCGATTTTCTGCGCCTCCATCTTGTCAAAGACTTCAACATAATCAAGCGAATTGGGAAAAATCAAAATGACAGCAATGCCAAGCAGAAAACCTAAATCACCAATACGATTAACAACAAAGGCTTTCATATTAGCGTAGATAGCACTGTCTTTTTCATACCAGAAACCAATCAGCAGATAAGACACCAAGCCAACAGCTTCCCAGCCAAAAAACAATTGCAGAAAATTGTTACTCATCACCAGCATCAGCATGGCAAAAGTGAACAAGGAGATATAGCTGAAAAAGCGCTGGTATCCCGGGTCATCACGCATATAGGCTACAGTATAAATATGCACCATCAGTGAGACAAAGGTCACCACTAACATCATCAGGACGGTCAGGTTATCAATCAGAAACCCCACGGACATTGTAATATTATCTACAACGGCCCAGGTATAGAGGTTTTCATTAAAGACTCCGGCATCATCCAATGTAATATGCTTGAACACCACCAGCGATAGAACAAACGCTGCAGCCACTGCCAGTGTCGTTATCCAATGTGCCGCTTCCCGTCCGAGGCGCTTGCCAAAAAAACCGACAATGATAGCAGCCAGCAAAGGTAATAACGGGATAGCCAGATATATCGTCTGCATCGTCATCCCTTCAGCTCATCCAGTTCCTGCACATCAACCGTGCTGCGTTGACGGAACATGACAACCAGAATTGCCAGACCAATAGCAGCTTCCGCAGCCGCCACCGTAAGAATAAAGAAGACGAATACCTGTCCGGCCAGATCATTCAAATAATGTGAGAAGGCAATAAAATTCAGGTTAACTGCTAATAGCATCAACTCGATACACATTAACATCACCAGCAGATTTTTCCGGTTCAGAAACAAACCTGCAATACTGATTGCAAACAGGATAGCAGCCACAATCAAATAGTGTGAAAGCGGGATCATTTCTCCACCTCCATCTTCACAATTCTCACCCGATCCTCACGTCGTGTTCTGATTTGTTGCTCAGGCTCCTGTGTTTTTGTATCTCCCCGGTCACGCAGTGTCAGCACAATAGCCGCAATAATCGCCACCAATAAGATGACCCCGGCAATTTCAAAAGGATAAAGGTAGCCTTTATATAACAGCTCCCCCAGTGCCTCAGTATTACTATGCTGACGATCAAAATCCACCGGCGAATACTTTGCCACATCTGCGAAATTTGCTGAACGCAATACCAGAATCATTTCCGCTGCGACTAATGCAGCGACGCCAAGGCCAAACGGCAGGTACTTACCAAAACTTTCGCGTAACACTTCCCGCTTGACATCCAGCATCATAATCACAAACAGGAACAACACCATCACAGCGCCAACGTAAACCAACACCAGTACAATGCCGAGAAACTCCGCCTGCAACATAATCCACATCGCTGCACTGGTGAAAAAACACAAAATCAGGCATAGAGCAGCATAAACCGGGTTACGCACCGTAACCATAGTCACTGCTGCTGTCAGTAATACAGCAGAAAACAGATAAAACAGAATCAGTTCAAAACTCAATCTTTAATCCTTCACCGGCTTAACGATAAGGTGCGTCAGCCGCCTTCATACGGGCAATTTCTGCCTCGTGTTTATCCCCCATAGCCAGCAGTTTGGCTTTGGTCATAATATTTTCGCCCCGATTCTCAAAATGATATTCGAAAATATTCGTTTCTACGATGGCATCAACCGGACAGGCTTCTTCACAGAATCCGCAATAAATACACTTAAACATGTCGATATCGTAACGGGTCGTTCGCCGGGTGCCATCAGGACGTTCCTGCGACTCTATTTTTATCGCCAGCGCTGGACAAACAGCTTCACAAAGCTTACAGGCAATACACCGCTCTTCACCATTGGGGTAGCGGCGTAATACATGATGGCCACGGAATCGGGGAGATAACGGCGTTTTTTGCTCCGGATACTGTACGGTAACTTTGCGTTCAAAAAAATAACGCCCTGTAACACCCATACCTTTGCGCAGCTCAGCCAGAGAAAAAGCTTTCAGGTAATGTTTCAGACTATCACTAATGTTTAACCCCATTACCCAACTCCTAAATCAACGGGCAAACCCAACAACTCATGGCAAAGGAAACGACTCCAGCATTAATTACTGCAATTACTGATGTTATTTCCACGGTTCCCACCCCAATCCAACAGCTAACATTTCTGCATAAATCCAGACAATCGTCACCGGAATTAACACCTTCCAACCCAGACGCATAATCTGATCATAGCGATATCGCGGAAAGGTTGCCCGAAACCAAAGGTAACAAAACAGGAACAATGCAGTTTTCAGAATAAACCAGTGCAGACCATGGTCAAAAAACGCTCCCAACACCGGAATATCACGCAAAAAATCCAGCCCCTGAAACGGCGATAACCACCCTCCTAAAAACATGAGGGCCGTCAACGCTGAAATCAGAATCATATTGGCATATTCGGCCAGGAAAAACAGCGCAAATGCCATACCGGAATATTCGACATGAAAACCGGCAACGATCTCTGACTCGCCTTCAGCCACATCAAACGGTGCACGGTTAGTTTCTGCCACACCGGAGATAAAATACACCAAAAACAATCCGAATAATGGCCAGATAAACCACGAGAAAATACTACCGGACTGCGCATGTACAATGTCGTTCAGATTCAGACTGCCTGCTGCCATCAGCACCCCAACCAGCGCAAAACCCATCGCAATTTCATACGAAACAACCTGCGCTCCAATTCGAAGGGCAGATAACATCGCATACTTAGAGTTTGAAGCCCACCCGGCAAGAATTACGCCATAAACACCGGTTGAGGTTAATGCGAGCAAGAACAGCAATCCGGCATTGATATCTGCCAGCGCCTGACCATCCGAAAAAGGAATCACTGACCAGGCAACCAGTGCCGGTACCAGCGTTAATACCGGAGCCAGCAAAAATAAGTACCGATTGGAACGAGATGGAATAACAATTTCTTTAAACAGCAGTTTGACCACATCCGCAATCGGCTGTAGCAGGCCTTTTGGCCCAACCCGGTTTGGTCCACGTCGTGATTGCATGTACCCAATCACCTTACGTTCTGCAAACGTCGTATAAGCCACAGCCAGAATCAGCGGAATCAGAATTGCAATGATATTCAGCAGAATGGAAATTACTGTGCGCAAGGCCTGTGGCAGATCATTCCAAAAGGCAATCAGGAATTCCATAACCCTCCCCTACACCCTGCTCACATCAATATAGGCGAACGCATCACCCAAAGTATTAGCTGCAGAAGTACCGGCCTGAATCCAGACACAACCTTCAGGCACTGAGCCATCAGCCTGCGCAGGTAACTGCACACTACCATCAGACTGCTCAGCTTTTACCAACTCGCCATTCTCAATATCCAGACGCTCCATATCAACAGGGTGCATACGCACCTGAGCAGCCGGGATCATTTCCTGCAAGGCTTCAGCACGCCTCACCAACGGATCACTCCGGTACATATGCACATCGCCAATTCGCTGCATACGCGCTTCATTATCCGGCAAATCCAGCTCTGTCGGCAGTGTATAACGATTATCCGGCTTCACTAACTGTAGTTCCAAACGCAACTCAGCAGCGACCTCCTGAGTGCTGACATAATCAAATTCTGCCACATCCAGCACATTTCCCAGCACCCGCAGAATCTTCCAACCCGGCCTTGCTTCTTCCGGTGGTTTACTCACTCCTTTAAATGCCTGCCAGCGACTTTCTGTGTTCACAAAAGTACCGGCAGTTTCCGCAAATGCTGCGGCTGGTAACATTAGCGTCGCGCAATCACGCATTTGCTCACTGGCAAAAGCAGCAATCGCAATAACGTCTCTTGCTGACGAGAATGCAGCAGCAGCCTGATATGGATTAGCAAAATCATCAACTTCAGCGTGCAACAGCACGTAAGTCTGAAGCGATGTTTCCAGCATCTCACGGACATTCAGACCTGCATTCTCAGTACGTTCACCCGCTGGCTGACGATGCGGCAAGACACCGGCTAACGAAGCCCCAACCGTATTCGCTGCTTCTTGAAAATAGCCACAAACAGAATCTGTTAGCCCGGAAATAACGCCGGATAAAGCCCGTATTACAGCCAGTTGTGGGTGCTGAATAGCCATATTGCCGAGCAGCACCATAGAATGCTCAGCACTTAACAAGCACGCCGCCATGTCCCGGTCACTATCGGTCACCTCAGCCTGCTGGCAAAAATCAGCAACTTCCTCTGGTAATGCTTTACCGGTTAACTCACTGAGGGCACAGGCAATCGCTGCCATTGCCATGCTCATATCCAGCGGTTTAACGACTTTTTGCGTCACATCGAAATTAAAATCAACAGCGCGCGGATTGAGTACAATGACTCTACCGCCAGCTGCCACTGCTTTGCGTAAACGATGGTTTAACAGCGGCTGTTCCTGTCGGCAATTGGAGCCAATAAGTAATACAGCCTGTTGCTGCTCCAGCTCAGAAATACTCACGCCTAACACCGGTGCCGTGGAAACCTGATCCTGATCAGAAAAATCTACCTGACGTAAACGGTGATCAATATGCCTGCAACCGGCGCCACGCAGTAACTTCTGGAAAAGGTACAATTCCTCCAGCGTGGAACAGGGTGAAGCCAGACCACCGAGCTGCCCTGGCTCTGTTTGCTGCAGGATCTCTCTGGCTGCATCCAGCGCTTGCTGCCAGCTCACTTCAAACCATTCACCATCACGTTTAATTTGCGGCTTTAATATGCGGTCACGACTTTGCAACGCCTGATAGCTGAAACGATCACGGTCTGACAACCAGCATTCATTGATCGCTTCATTAGTATCCGGCACCACCCGAATCACTGAGCCATCGAAAGTATGCACCGATACATTAGAGCCAACGCTATCATGTGGCGCAATACTCTCATGTGCCTGCATCTCCCAGGCCCGGGCTTTGTAACGCGATGGTTTTGCCGTTAACGCCCCCACAGGGCACAAATCAATGACATTGCCAGACAACTCGGAAGACACTGCTTTGCTGACATAAGTCCCGATAGCCATCGCTTCGCCACGCCCGGTTGCTCCCAACTCGCGTAACCCTGCAATTTCCTCGCCAAAACGCACGCAGCGGGTGCAATGAATGCAACGCGTCATCTCCGTTTCGATTAGCGGGCCAATGTCTTTATCCCGCACCACCCGTTTGATTTCGGCGAATTGGGAGCTACTATTGCCAAAGCCCAGAGAGATGTCCTGCAGCTCACACTCACCACCCTGATCGCAAATCGGGCAGTCCAGAGGATGATTAATCAGCAGGAACGACATAATATCTTCCTGCGCAGTACGTGCATTTTCAGAGCGTGTCCACACTTTCATACCACTGGCAATAGGTGTGGCACAGGCAGGAACCGGCTTAGGTGCTTTTTCCACCTCAACCAGACACATGCGGCAATTCGCAGCTACAGAGAGCTTGTGGTGATAACAGAAACGAGGCACTGTAATTCCGGCTGCATCCGTCGCTTCAATGAGCATAGAGCCTTTTGGCGCACTTAACTCCACGCCATTGACTTCAAAAGTGATCATCTCTTTATGCATGTGATGCCCGCCACTCATGAAGCTTCCCTCAACATCGGGCCGGACACCATACTGTGACCATGGCGTACATAATGCTCAAATTCAGGCCGGAAATGCTTTATAAAACTCCAGACCGGCATTGCTGCAGCATCCCCCAAAGCACAAATCGTACGTCCTTCTATCTTATGCGCCACATTCTCCAGGCGTTCAATATCTTCCATACGCCCATTCCCCTGCACAATGCGCGTCAACATACGATATAGCCACCCTGTTCCTTCGCGGCAGGGGGTACACTGACCACAGGATTCCGAATAATAAAAGCGGGATATACGTTGCAGGACTTTAACCATATCCGTGGTATCGTCCATCACAATCACAGCGCCGGAGCCCAGATAAGAACCTGCTTTACCGATGGAGTCATAGTCCATATTGACTGCCATCATCTGTTCAGCCGTCAGCACAGGTACCGATGACCCGCCCGGAATCACCGCTTTCAATTCATGTCCATCCCGAACGCCACCAGCCAGTTCCAATAATTCAGCAAATGGCATACCCAGTGGAATTTCATAATTACCCGGCTTATTAATATGACCTGATACCGAAAACAGTTTTTCACCACCGGAATTCTTTGTTCCTAAATCAGCAAACCACTCACCACCCTTACGCATAATTGCCGGAATTGAAGACAGGGTTTCAGCATTATTAATCGTTGTTGGCTTGCCATACAGGCCATAGCTGGCTGGAAAAGGAGGTTTAAAACGCGGCTGGCCTTTTTTACCTTCCAGAGACTCCAGTAAAGCAGTCTCCTCACCACAGATATACGCACCAGCACCCAGCGTTGGGTATAAATCAAAGTCCACACCGCTGCCCAGAATATCCTTACCCAGAAAACCCATCACATACGCTTCCCGCACAGCCTGCTCAAAGCGTAGAAATGGCTCATCCATAAACTCACCGCGCAAATAGTTGTAACCCACCGTCGCCCCAATGGCATAACCGGCAATCGCCATACCCTCCACCAGTGCATGCGGATTAAACCTCAGAATATCCCGATCTTTGCAGGTACCCGGTTCTGACTCATCAGAATTACAAACAATATATTTCTGCCCAGGCATTCTGGCGGGCATAAAACTCCACTTCAGACCAGTAGGAAAACCCGCACCACCACGCCCCCGGAGGCCGGAAGTTTTAATTTCTTCGACGACAGCTTCACCTGAAACTTTCTCAGCCAGAATCTGCTTCCAGGCCTCATAACCACCGGTACTGAGATAATTTTCCAGCGTATGTGATTCATCACCAAACTGACGGGTAGCAAAACAAACCTGGTTGGCCATGGTACTACTCCAGCCCCCCGAGAATATCGTCCACTTTCTCCGGTGTCAGATCAGTGTAGTAAACATGGTTCACCTGCATCATGGGTGCTCCACAACAAGCAGCCAGACACTCTTCTTCCCGCTTTAAGTAAAAACGTTTATCCGGCGTGGTCTCTCCCAGCCGAACGCCTAAACGATTTTCAATATGCGCCAGAATCTCGTCAGAGCCACGCAACATACAGGAGACATTGGTACAGACAGAAACACTATGGCGGGCTGCATTTTTTTCATCCAGTTCAAACATCGAATAAAAACTGGCAACTTCATAAACCGCTATAGCAGGCATACCAAGATAGGCAGCAACAGCATCCATTTTAGCAACGGAAAGATAGTGATCTTCATGCATTACTGCTCGCAATGCTGCTAAAACCGCAGACTGGCGCTGATCATCCGGATATCGTGCCAGCCATTTTTCCAGCTCTGCACGCTCAAAGTCCGTCAGGCCATCAATCAGCGTCGATTGTTCTGCAGCCACCGCTGAGTTTTCTATGACAGCCGGAGCCGGGGTTGTCAGCGAAGATGTCATTAGCGATCCACCTCACCAAATACAATGTCCTGCGAACCAAGAATAGTCACCACATCCGCCAGCATGTGGCCTCTAGCCATTTCATGCAGTGCAGAAAGGTGTGCAAACCCCGGAGCACGCACTTTCAGACGGTAAGGCTTATTAGCACCATCTGAAATAATATAACAACCAAACTCACCTTTGGGATGTTCAACTGCAGCGTATGCCTCACCTTCAGGTAAACAATAACCTTCTGTCATTTGTTTGAAATGGTGAATTAATGCTTCCATATCCTGCTTCATATCAGCTCGTGGAGGTGGTGTAATTTTATGATCATCTAACATTACCGGCCCCGGATTCTTTCGTAACCAGTCAATACACTGCCTGATAATATGATTAGACTGGCGCATTTCCTCCATCCTTACCAGATAACGATCATAACTATCACCATTTGTACCCACCGGGATATCAAATTCTACTTTATCGTAAGCAGCATAGGTCTGCTTTTTGCGCAGATCCCATTCGATACCCGAACCACGCAGCATAGGCCCGGTAAAGCCCAGCTGTAAAGCACGCTCCGGTGACACCACACCAATACCCACCAGACGCTGCTTCCAGATACGGTTATCGGTCAACAAGGTTTCATACTCATCAACATAACCCGGGAAACGTTCAGTGAAATCCTGTAAAAAATCTAACAAACTGCCTTCACGATTGCGATTCAGGCGCTCAACCTCTTTGTCGCTGCGCCAGCGTGACTTTTCAAACTTCGGCATAGCTTCCGGTAAATCGCGATACACACCACCCGGACGATAGTAAGTGGCATGCATACGTGCACCAGACACTGCTTCATAGGCATCCATTAAATCTTCACGCTCACGAAAAGCGTAAAGAAACATGGTCATTGCACCGACATCCAAACCGTGTGCACCAATCCACAACAAGTGATTCAGTATCCGTGTTACTTCATCAAACATAGTCCGGATATACTGAGCACGTATCGGGGCTTCAATGCCCATCAACTTTTCAATCGCCCGCACGTAACCATGTTCATTACACATCATCGACACATAGTCGAGACGATCCATGTAACCGATACTCTGATTATAGGGTTTACTCTCCGCCAGTTTCTCAGTGCCACGGTGCAACAGTCCAATATGCGGATCGGCACGTTCGATGACCTCACCATCCATCTCCAGCACCAGGCGCAAAACGCCGTGCGCTGCCGGGTGGGCCGGGCCAAAATTCATAGTGTAGTTGCGGATTTCAGGCATCAGTCATCTCGCTCTGCTGACGGAACACGCTGATCCTGACGAATAACACGTGGTACTAATGTCCGGGGTTCAATAGATACCGGTTCATATATCACACGTTTTTGCTCCGCGTCATAACGCATTTCCACATGCCCGCTCAATGGGAAGTCCTTGCGAAAAGGATGACCAACAAAACCATAATCTGTCAAAATCCGGCGCAGATCGGGGTGGTTGTTAAACATTATGCCAAACAAATCGAAAGCTTCACGTTCAAACCAATTGGCTGAACTCCATATTCCCACTAAGGACGGCACTACCGGAAAGTCGTTATCATCACAATAAGTACGCAAACGAATCCGCATGTTTTTACTGACTGACAACAGATGGACAATCACAGCAAAACGGTTACCTTCATAGGCATCAGCTGCCGATTCTTCCGCATCAAAATCAAACAACGCGTCATCCGCACTAACTGCCCGGCTGAAACCCTCAGAAGTCGCCGAAGCAACCTCCCATTCAGTCTTACCGTATTGCAGATAATCAACACCACAAAGGTCAATCAACTGCTCAAAACGCGTCACTGAATCCCGACGCAGAAAGTTTGCCACTTCCAGCCAGTTATCAACGGCCACATCCAGCGTAAGTTCACCACAGGCTGAAATTGAGTCCGCCGCAATCTTATTTTTCAGTTTTTCCCGCAGGTGTAGCTGTAAACGTTGTGCGTACTTACTCATGTCATTAGCGCGCTATTGTATTTGTGCGTCGAATCTTATTCTGCAGCTGAATAATTCCATATAACAACGCTTCAGCAGTTGGCGGACACCCCGGCACATAAATATCAACCGGCACAATCCGGTCACAACCACGAACCACAGAATAGGAATAATGGTAATAGCCACCACCATTGGCACAGGAACCCATGGATATTACCCAACGCGGCTCTGCCATCTGGTCATAAACTTTGCGCAAAGCAGGCGCCATTTTATTGGTCAGCGTACCGGCAACGATCATAACATCCGACTGGCGCGGGCTGGGACGAAACACCACGCCAAAACGATCAAGATCATAGCGCGCTGCACCGGCATGCATCATTTCAACAGCACAACAAGCCAGACCAAACGTCATCGGCCACATAGAACCCGTTCGTGCCCAGTTAATTAACTTATCTGCTGATGTGGTAACAAAACCTTTATCCAGTGCGCCTTCTATTCCCATTTCAACGCCCCTTTACGCCACTCATAAATGAAGCCGATGACCAACACTCCAAGGAAAACAGCCATTGCTGCCAGGCCAGTTGTACCAATTTCGTCAAGCACAACAGCCCAGGGAAACAGGAAAGCAATTTCCAGATCAAAAATAATGAACAGAATTGCCACCAGGTAATAACGCACATCAAATTTCATACGACTGTCTTCGAAGGCCTCGAAGCCGCATTCAAACGGGGAATCTTTCTCAGCATCAGGTCGACGTGGTGACATTAACAAACCCAGCCCCAGCAATACCAGCGCCAGCCCTGCCCCAACAGCAAGAAAAATTAATATTGGTAGATAAGCTTCCAGCATGCTAACTCCGAGCACTGCCAGTACGGCATTTCAGTTTTGTGACACAGCCCCATTCAGCAAGCGTCAACTTAAAATTATACACGGACTATATAGCAGGGAGTAATAAAAGACCAACTCAGATTTCAGCCTGGCAGTAAATTTCAACACTCAAATTCATGATGGGTAAAAATACACAGATTTTGCAATCCGTTGGATGTCATTAATTCTCAGCCAACACAACCCGGTTCCGCCCCTGTTCTTTGGCAAGATAAAGCGCATTATCGGCCTGCTGAATAGCTGCCGCCATATCCAGACTTCCGGTTCCCGGATAGAATGAATAAACGCCAACGCTAATCGTCACCCGATCCGCTGCACCGGAAGCCTCATGCTTCAAATTCAGATTCCAAACCCGCTCCCGCATTTTTTCCGCCAGCGACATCGCAGCTTCGGGCGAAGTATTCGGCGATACAATCAAAAACTCCTCACCGCCGTATCTCGCAACCAAATCACTTTCACGGGTAAAACTCTCACCCAGCATTGCTGCAACCTGACTCAGACAAACATCACCCTGTGGGTGACCGTAAGTATCGTTATATTTCTTAAAGTAATCGATATCACATAAGATCAGCGTCAGATAACTCTGCTTCGGGGCGCTAACTGCATGCTCCCATTCCTGACGCAATTTTTCTTCCATGAAGCGACGATTAGCCAACCCCGTCAAACTATCCCGCCGGTTTTGCTCGGCCAGCAACTCATGTGCTTCCTGCAAATCAGCATAGGCCTGACTCAATGCCTCTTCCTGCTCCTTACGTTCTGTGATATCCCGGATAATACCGGTGTACTGCACACCATCCATGGTAAACACCTTTGCCACAGAAACCTCCAAAGGTATCTGCTTTCCGGAACGGTGTAATCCGCTTACCTCAAACTCACGATTAATCTGGCGAACCCTGCTATCCTGAAACTCGTCCCAAATCAGCAAAGTATATTCCTGAATAAAATCATCCGGCACCAGGGTTGTCACTACCCGCCCACAAATCTGGCCATTGCTATAACCAAAGATGCGCTCAGCCGCCGCGTTAAACTCGGTAATAACGCCGAACTGGTCGGTAGAAATAATACCTTCAACAGAATTATCAATTACCGTGCGTAAACGCGCTTCACTATCAATCAGCGTTTGCCGTTCACGGTAAGCAACAATCAACTGGGCTAACGCCTGCAATAGTACTTCAAGATCTTCAAACAAATCCTGATCAAAAGCTCCCTCCCGATTGATCAGACACAAAACACCCACAAACTGATAACCGCTGTATAAAGGAAGACCGAGGAAATTTTCACAGTCCAAATTACTGGCAATCGGAAAACCCAGACGATCCGCAGGAATCTCCGGCCCATTATCCATCACCGGCTGCCCCTGCAACATCACTTCACCCAGAAGTGAATTCAGCTCTCTCAGCTCTTCGATTTCCTGACCATGATTAAACACCAGTGTTTTTTCAGTAGAAACCCGAACCACTTTGTTTAGTGCATACGGCTTAAGGTAGGGGCGACTTTTGCCATCCTGTTGCAGCTCACCAATAAAACCTGCCTGACACCGCGTCAACAGTAAGATATGACGCTGCAATTCCAGAAAGACATGACTGGTTTCCTGCTCAGAAATAAACTTGCTCTGAATCAAACGAATCGTATTCTGGATACTGGCGTAATAACTCATCGCCTGCTCCCGCTCCTGAATACTGTCCCGCATCGTCTCCAGCGCACTACCCAGTTGACCAACCTCATCTTTAGCTTTAATGTCGACCGGTACATTGTAATTGCCTTTGGCAATACGAAATGCGAGATTTGTCAGCGTGGTCAACGGCTTACGCACTGTAGTTTCCAGCATGACGAACATGACCGCAAAGGTCGCAAAGAGAATAAACAGCACAGAGGTTTTCAGGCTCTGGACAAAATCAATTTCCCGGTTAGTCGTCTCCGAAACATCCAGCAACAACTTAACCGAGGCGTAATTTGTGCCATTAAAAACCACATCCTTGACCAACGGATCAAGCTCTTTATTACTAGGCAGGTTTTTCTCAACCAGCGGATAAAGGCGAATGCCATCCGGGTTGTACAAGCTCAGCGAATACCAATGCTTACGCTCACTCAACACATTGTTCAGCGTCGTATACATATTCGCTAAATCGCTCTCCAGTAAATCCGGCAATAACGCAGTAGAGAGCAGGTCAATATAAGTTGACTCCTGCTCAATCTTTGTATTTTTGATCAGCTCAATATAACTGGGGATCATGACAAATGTGCTGTAACTGAACACAGTGGCCAGCAGCAGCACAAAAGGCAAGAGCAGTTTAATTCGCAGATTCATAAGTACCAGAAAAAAATCACTGGATATAAAATTCATCTAATCCCATTTCACGCAACACATCGTAATCACTCAGCTTCGTCTCACCAACCACCTTCATTGGTATTTTACTCAGCATCTCCCTGCCTTCTACAGACTCGCCCAGCTTAAGAAATGCCGCCCGAACTTTATCCCGCAACTCACCCCCCAACCTTGGGTGAATTGTAACGGGATGTGGTGGCACTTCAGCCGTTTTATTAATAACCTCCAACTGCCCCTGTATTTCATCGGGCTGTTGCAACAGTGTTTTCTGTACACCACCACCAGCCTGCGCAATACCAAGAATGACATTCAGGTAAACAGAAGAATGGCTGCTAACGTACATTTCTTCCACTTTGATCTTATGTTTTGTGGCAAATTCCGCACGGGGAATCAACGCAGCACCCAAGGCATTTGGCGCAGGAAACGCAACTTTCTTTCCGGCCAGGTCTGCAACACTCTTAATATCACTCCCTTTCTTTACCACCAGAATACCATATAAGGTACGTCCGACATCCCGCAAAATTGGTTCATAACCCGCCTCTTTATTAGCCACAATTGCGTGATAGGGGTTCATATAAGCAATATCAAACTCCCCCTTATTAAAACGCTTTTCAAAAGAGGGGATGTCAAGCGATCCATCAAGCTGTAATTTAACACCAACGTCCTTTGATACTGCAGCCAGAATCGGCTCCCAAATCTTCGCGATTTTCTCTGCTGAAAACTGCGGCACAACGCCCACTTTTAATACTGCTTTATCCTCACTCGCCGTCACAACGACCGGCAGTAGCAGGGAGAGTGAAAAAAGCGCGGCCAGAACAAAGTTGATTTTCTTTTTCATAATAATTGACCTGTTGAAACGATAATTTTTCATTAATGGTATGACAAAGGCACACTGCCAATGCTCAGAACTCCAGAATACGGCAATAAAACCGCTGGAATTAATTTAAGACACTGCCACACTGAAGCGTTTGTATAAATTTAACAAAACCGATGCCTCACGCTTCCTGAACAAAACAGACCCGTCATGCCGCTCCTCCCGAAAGACCTGACATAAATCTGAATTAAGTAGCAGATTCACTTATTATGCCCGTGCAGGGCCGACACACATTCTACATTCCGACTATCTGCGAGTGAACAAAATATAATCCTGGATACCAGTAAACCATGAAGAAAAACATCAGGACTCTATCGCGTTTTGAATTTATCATTTTAATGAGCGTTATTGTTGCGGTTGACGCACTGGCCATTGACTCTGTGTTGCCCGCCCTGGCTTACATCAGCAGTGACTTCAATATCGTTCAGGGCAATGAACGCCAGTTCGTCGTCACGTCAATTTTTATCGGCTATGCTGTCGGCGTCATGATTCATGGCATCGCTTCAGACAGTTACGGCCGTAAACCACCAATCTACGCTGGCCTGGTTTTATTTATTATCGGTACTTTAGTCGCCGTTTTTGCAACCAGCTTCAATATGCTAATTGTCGGACGCATTTTACAGGGCATGGGCGCTGCCGGCCCACAGATTATACCCACTGCGATTACACGCGATTTATACAAAGGCCGGGGCATGGCAGAAATTATGTCACTGATTATGATGGTGTTCATGGTGATTCCGGCCATTGCACCTTTAGTTGGCCAGGGTGTGCTGATGATCTCTAACTGGCAAGGCATTTTTGTTATGTTAGGCATCTACGCCTTAATTGCTTTTGTCTGGTTTGCCATTCGACTGCCAGAGACCTTACCACCGGAGAAACGGGTTCCTTTCTCATTCAGTCAAGCATTCGCTTCCATAAAAAAAGTCATGCGCAACAAACGTGCAATGAAATATACCTGCGCCGAGGGATTCGCTTTTGCTGCCATTCTCGCTTATCTCAGCACGGCCCAGCAAATTTTTCAGGAGCACTATGCGCTTGGCGAACGTTTCCCGCTTTATTTCGGCGCACTTGCTCTGGTGATGATGCTGGCATCATTCATAAATGCCAGACTTGTTGAAAAGCTGGGCATGCGCTTACTCGTCACCACCGGCGCAGGCATTCTGTTCGTCGCCTCATCAATTTACACAGCCGTCATTTTTCTCCACAACTCGCAAGTACCGTTATGGAGCTTTATGCTCTATGCAGGCATGGCTTATTTTTGTCTGGGTATACTGTTTGGAAATATGCACAGCCTTGCTATGGAACAAGTCGGTGAGGTGGCCGGTGTCGCCGCCTCTGTCATTGGTTCACTGAGCACTTTTATCGCCACCGCAATCGCGGCGTTTATCGGCAGTTTCTACAATGACTCAATTACTCCCATCGTTCTGGGTTTTGCAGCACTGATGTTGCCTATCATGTTGATTAGCTGGCGAGACAAGGAAGCCACATAGCCTGAACTTTCATGGCTCATCTTCAGCGGGCAGAGCTGCAGCAGCACCAACCGCCTCCCGTATTGCCTCCGGCAATGCAAAGCACTGCAACTGCGCATGAAACACGCCATCGAGATACATATACAAGGCTGGCAAATGA
Source organism: Thiolinea sp. (assembly GCA_049614265.1). Taxonomy (GTDB): domain Bacteria; phylum Pseudomonadota; class Gammaproteobacteria; order Thiotrichales; family Thiotrichaceae; genus Thiolinea. Next base: position 2,687 of record JBMZDK010000055.1, on the reverse strand, counting down.
AAGATTTCATACTCATTAATCAAACCACCATTATGCACTGCATCAACTTCAAAAATCGTCACACCCGCTGACTCCTCAGCATATTGCTGTAACGCTATACCAAGGCTTCGGCAGGCACCACAATCAGGAGCAGTAAAATAAATTAACGCAATACCGGAAGTATTCATCAGCACGTGATGATAATTCAGGTCGTTCAGCTTTCTAATTGCAGCCATTAGTCACCCTTGCACCGCGGCAGAACACCAGTATATACAAATCGCCCAACAACATATAAGCACACATCACTACATTCTTTTCCTGTACCACAACGATTTTTTTGTTATGTTTGGCAACCGAAAGAGACACCAGCAGGGATTTCGCGCAATGGACACCAATACATTCTTCATCACCGGAATAATCACCGGTATTTTACTGATTGTGGAAGGCTACAGCCTGCGCAGCAGTGAAGGCCGCATAAACACAATAGCCACGGTCACCACTACCCTGGAATTCATCTGGTTACTGGTTTGCCTCTATGCATTGTTTGCTATCCCCTTTCCTGCCTGGACAATACTAATACCCGCTGCATATGTCAGCTACTTCATTGTAGCAGCATGGCATTTCCGCAACTTTGGCAAAGACCTTGAAACACCGGAAGATATTAAAAGCCTCCAATTACCGTATAGCATCACCACAATTGAAATTATATTTGGCGCAGGGCTGGCACTAATTAGCGGTGTTGCATGGATGCAGTTTTCAGGCATGCCAAGCTAAATGCACCACCTGAACCCTCAGCAGCAGGCTGCCGTCACCCACCTCGGCTCTCCTCTACTTGTTCTCGCAGGAGCAGGCAGCGGCAAAACCAGTGTTATCACCCAGAAAATCACCTGGATGATTCGTGACGCGGGTTATGATGCCCGCCAAATTGCCGCCATTACCTTCACCAATAAAGCCGCCCGCGAAATGAAAGAGCGGGTGTTATCACTACTCAGTAAAGAAGAATCGAAAGGCTTAACGGTTTCCACTTTCCATACGCTTGGCCTGAACATCCTGAAAACCGAAATTAAACGCCTCGGCTATAAATCCGGCTTTTCAATTCTCGATGCTCAGGACAGCGCCACTATTTTAAAAGAACTGGCCTTAAAGGATGACATCGAGGAAGTTGATGATATCCGCTGGTCAATTTCACGTTGGAAAAACGACTTTATCACTGCTGAACAAGCGTTATATCACGCCCCGGATCAAATGGAGATGACAGCAGCCAGGCTGTATGAAAAATACCAGCGCCAGCTAAAAGCCTATAACGCGGTGGATTTTGATGACCTCATCGTGATGCCGGTACAGCTCTTTCAGCAGCATCCCGACATACTGGAAAAATGGCAAAACAAACTGCGCTACCTGCTCATTGATGAATATCAGGACACCAACGCCTGTCAATACAAACTGATTCGGCAATTATCGGGCGTTCGCGGCGCAATTACAGCAGTCGGTGATGACGATCAGTCAATTTATGCCTGGCGTGGTGCACGACCAGAGAATCTTGATCAGTTACAACGCGATTATCCCACGCTCAAAGTGGTCAAACTGGAACAGAACTACCGTTCGACACAACGCATCCTGGAAAGCGCCAACCACCTGATTGCGAACAACCCACACCTGTTTGAAAAGAACTTGTGGAGTACACTCGGCGAAGGCGATCCAATTATGATTATGCCTTGCCGTACAGCACAGCATGAAGCAGAGAAAGTCGTTGGTGAAATCATGAAACGGCAATTTAAAGCACGCAGCCCGGCTAAAGATTTCGCCATTCTCTATCGCAGCAATCACCAAAGCCGTTTGTTTGAAAAATTATTACGTGAAAACAATATCTCTTACAAACTGACAGGAGGCACATCGTTTTTTGAGCGTGCCGAAGTAAAAGATATCCTCGCCTACCTGCGTGTGATTAGTAATCAGAATGATGATGCTGCCTTTCTGCGTATTGTAAACACTCCCCGACGTGAAATCGGGGCATCAACACTGGAAAAGCTGGGAGAATACGCCAACGAACGTGACACCAGCCTGTTCAATGCAGCTCGTGAAATGGGCTTTAGTGAACGTGTTTCGGCAAAAGCCAGACAGCGCATGGAAAACTTTCTGCATTGGCTCAATGAAATGATGCGATTGAACGATGAACTGGCACCGGATGCATTGGTAAAACGCATTATCTACGATATTCATTACGAAGACTGGTTATTACAAAATTCGACCTCACCTAAAATGGCTGAGCGACGCATGTCAAATGTCTGGGAAATTGTTGATTGGGTAAAAAACCTGTACGCCGATGGCGTTGGCAAAGAAACCCTGAGTGATATTGTGGCTCACATGAGTCTGGTTGATATGCTGGAACGCAACAGCGAGGAAGAAGAGCAGGATGCCGTCACACTGATGACATTACATGCAGCAAAAGGACTGGAATTCCCTTACGTTTTTCTCGTTGGTATGGAAGAGGACATTCTGCCGCACATGAATAGCCAGGATGAAGCCGGGATACAAGAAGAACGACGGCTGGCTTACGTTGGCATCACTCGCGCCAAACAGCACTTAACCATTAGCTATGCAAAAACCCGATCACGCTATGGTGAAGCACTCACCTGTGACCCCAGCCGCTTTCTGGATGAATTACCATCAAAGCATATTGAATGGCAGGACAGACGGATTATCACACC
>JBMZDK010000054.1:0-18812 GCA_049614265.1 Thiolinea sp. | reverse complement strand
ATGAACAGGGCCACACTCTGATTATGGTAGCGATTGATAATGAACTCAGTGGCGCACTCAGCCTTTATCCAACCATCCGTCCGGAAGCTAAAGAAATCGTACGGCAGTTGAAAGAACGCGGCCTGTCGCTGTGCATTATCTCCGGTGACCATGAGAAACCGACACGCGCATTAGCGAATGAGCTGGGCATCGACCAGTACTTTGCTGAAACGCTACCGGAAGATAAGGCCACCCTGATTGGCCAACTGCAGGAAGAAGGACGTTCAGTTTGCTTTATTGGCGACGGCATTAACGACACCATCGCTCTGAAACGTGCCAATGTGTCAATTTCACTCAGCGGCGCTACCAGTGCAGCGATGGATACCGCTCAGATCATTATGATGGACGGGCGTTTAGTCCATCTCGACACGCTGTTTGGTCTGTCTGGTCAATATGATGAAAACCTCAGCAATGGTTTCAAGATGGTACTGGGTGGCAGCGTGGTTTGTGTTGGCGGTGTCTTCCTGTTCCACTTCGGCATCTTTAGCGCCTTGACACTACAGGGCATGACGCTGGCAGCCAGTATTGGTAATTCCTATCTGCCTAAGTTACGTGAAGTACAGTCAAAGAAGAAACTCCAGGCAGATAGCGCCCAGATAATTGATCTTGACGAAGCGAGCTATATTGACAAAACACAGCGCAGCACTTCTGACAAGAAACCTATACAGGAGGCTGCATGAGTCCTTCACCAGTTATTCCTATTTGGCACAGTACCAGTGCACTTAACAGTAAATCCAAATCATTCTGGCAGGACAAACGGGTATTTATTACCGGCGCTTCCAGTGGTATTGGCAGCGCGCTGGCCAAATATCTGCAGCAACGGGGCGCAAGGGTTGGTTTGATTGCCCGACGCCAGGCACCCTTAGAAGCACTTAGCCGTCAGCTGACCCACAACGCCAGAACCCAACAGCCAGCAGCACAAACGGCAAGCCCGCAACACATTGCCTGGGCCTGTGCTGATGTAACCAGAACTGAAGAAGTCGAGCAGGCCGTGCAGCAACTTGAACAAGCACTGGGTACCTGCGATGTAATGATTGCCAATGCCGGGATTTACCATAAAACCGATGTGCAGGATTTTAATAGCGCGGGCCAGAATGCAGTAATTGCCACTAATACTCAGGGAGTGATCAACAGCGTCGGCGCAGTTATGCCCGGCATGCTACAGCGTAAAAGCGGCCATATTGCTGCTGTCGCCAGTGTCGCCGGGATGATTGGCTTACCTGGTGCCGCTGCTTATTCAGCCAGTAAGGCGGCCGTTGTCACCCTGTTTCAAAGTCTGCGTACCGATCTGCATGCCCATGGTATTAAAGCCTGTGTCGCTGCCCCCGGTTTTGTGGATACCCCACTCATTACGGATGAAGAACGGGCCACAGTAAAAGACCTGCTAACAGCAGAACAGGCTGCCGAGCATATCTGCCGCACAATCGAGCGGGATAAAGCACTGCACTGGTTTCCCTGGCCAACCTGGCTGGTTTGCCGCTTACTGAGTTTGCTGCCGGATCGTTTGTACCGGCCGCTGGTTGCCAACATCCCGGATATGGAAGAAACCCCGGATCATTCTTCCCCTCAACCCACGTCTCCCCACCCCCAAACCGAGGCAAAGTCATGAAACCCATGCCCCCGCTAGAACCTGCACAAGATTACATTGAATGTAGGCTTTGCTCTGCACCAGAGACTTTTTCCACTGAAAACACCGTACATGGCGTTACCACTTCCAGCGAACGTGAGTTTGCCGATGAAGAATTTACGGTCTGGCAATGCAATAACTGTGGCTGCATCCACGCTCTGGAAGCTGTGGATCTGGCGCATTACTACAGTGAATATGGTTTACATGAGGACACCGAACCGGACGACATCACCCGTTTCTTCTTTGGCCGCAAATTAAAATGGCTGGAAAAGGCCGGATTAAACAAAGACCAGAAAGTACTGGATTATGGCTGTGGTGGCGGGCATTTTCTGCAGTTCATGCAGGAAAAAGGCTATACCCAGGCCTTTGGCTATGATCCGTTTACCGACAAATACTCAGACCGAAACTTGCTGGAACAGCGTTACGATATGGTGATGTCATCCGATGTAATTGAGCACGATGTAGATGTTTATGGACATCTGGACACGTTGACCGGTCTGACTAACGAAACCGGCGCGGTTTACATCGAAACCCCAGATGCATTGGCAATCAATCTGAAAAATATCGAGACACATCGCCAGATTCTACAGCAGCCCTTCCATCGCCATATTCTGCCGCACCCCTGGATTATCGAAAATATGGAGAAGAAGGGCTGGAAAGTTGAGCAAATAGCGCGTCATCCCTTCTTCCACAGCTGGATTCCATTTCTTAATGTGCCTGCCATGGATCATTACTGGGATAAATACGGTGGCCTGACTGTGTTGAATGAAGGCTACCGCTGGTCAGCGCTGCTGTCCCCAAAATATTGGTTCCTTGGTTTGTTTGGTGCTTTGCTATACACCAAGGATGAAGTACAGCTGGTTATGCGGCGCAGTAAATAGGGTAAGGGAGAAATTCGCCTATGAATGATATGCGCAAAAGAATGAATTTGCTGGAGTGGTTACTAAACCGCCATGTCCATGAATATCTTGATGTGGTCGGGCGCCCGGTGGGTGAAGGCCGGTCTGAAGCCTGCGAACAGATAGACACTCAGTTTAAACGCTGCCCCTACCCCGGCAGCCGTCACCAGCATGCACAACCGATGAATTTCAGTGCCCTGCAAAGTATTACTCCGCAATGGCGCAATATCGTTACTCTGCTGGCCTGGCTGGGACAACGCTATCGTGATTACAACCATTGCGGAACCTCCCGCTATTATGACCTGGCACGTATTTCAGGAATGGGGATTTTTTTAGCAGATTACCTAACACTACGGCATATTAATCCACTACAATCAGGTCAGGTATCCGTCATTTTATCCGGCCTGTATAAAGTCTGCCTCGGCTTCCAGCAGGTCACCTTCTTTGCCATGATGAATGAAAATTTCGATGAACAGGAATTGACTGCACAGGAAGCTGCTGAGTTACCTGCTGCCAGTGAATTCTATGCATGGCTGGAAGAAAATGAATTACTAATTGGCGAAGCAGAAGTCTGTGGTGGTTCAGAACTCATGATCAGTAAAGCCTACGAAGCGATGTTGGGACAGCAGGCTGACAGTCCGGAACAGATTGAAACGGTTTTGCCTGAACTGGCCGAACTGGAAATTGACTGGCAGGCTTATGATGAATTTGCTGCCAACGCGTCTAATCTCTGGCGCAAAGCCATCCAGTTTATTATTTATATGAAAGGCTTTAACATCCAGTTCGATACCCCCGCCCTACCCGGCGATCTACAGCCAGAATTAAATACCTGGTTCACCCGACATTTCGCTGAATTACTGGCCCGGCAGAATGGCTTAACAGTAGATATTGCCCGTTTAACACTGCATGAAAGTGAGTACACATTGGACGAATGGCTACTCACCAGTAATACCTTTCTGGATGAAATTCATTATCAGGAACCAGAGCAGGCAGCGCCGCAAATGGCGAAGCTGACGCAGGCCATTATGCAGCAACTGGAACGGGATACTGCGCTCACTGACTACCGGGGAATAGTCAATGAAATGACCGAGCAACAAATGGCCCGCTATTACGCTTATGAATCAGCAGTATTACAAACCGTCAACCACCACCTTACTGATATTCAGCAGGCACTGGGCTATCAACATGCCGCCAACGATTCTGTTTCACCAACAGATCTATCAACGCTTTTTGGAGCCACTTTGCGAAACTGGCCAGAAGCTGTTTAGTATCCATACCGAAAAGACATGTTTGAAGAACTACAACAAATTTTACAGTCCTTAGGAACTTATACAGAAACCATCTTCGGCACGTTTGAAGACTATGCATGGCTGGGCGTGGCATTAATTGCAGCGTTTGCCTATCTGTTAGCACGTCTGATAGCTGGTTACCTGCCCAATATGCTGGAGGCAATGGCAAAACGCCTCAAGATTAAGATACCTCCGGAAGTAGTCGAGCTATTACGCTTCCCGCTATTTAATCTGATCTTTCTGGCCGGGCTACTGATAGCGGTCAGTATAGCGACTATCTCACCAGCGTTGACTTTCGCTATTAAAGCCATCCTGAAATCAGTCATGATTGCGGTTGTTGGCCTGACTATTTTCCGCTTAATCAAAATCATACTTGAGCACACCGCCCATAATAGCGGACATGGTCTTATTCAATTAAAGACACTGCCGCTATTTACCAATGTGGCACTGGTTTTTGTTCTGATTGGTACTTCGCACCAGATTTTCGCGGTATGGGATGTTGATATGACTGCGCTGCTGGCTTCAGCCGGTATCGCAGGCATTGCAGTGGGCATGGCAGCGAAGGACATGCTGGCTGACGTGATTGCCGGTGTATTGATTCTGACAGATAACCCTTACAACGTCGGCGATGTGATTCAACTGGGTTCCGGGGAAGATGCGGTTAAGGGCAAAGTGACCCGCATCGGTATGCGCAGCACACGCATTCTCACGGAATACAATATTGAAGTCATTATGCCGAACTCTAAAATGGCCTCCTCACGTATCCTTAATGAATCCTCATCACCCAAAAAGATTGGCATCGTCACGATGGAAATAAAAACGGCGGCAGATGTCAATCCAAAGCAAATACGCCAACTATTTATCGAGGGCATTCTGAGCCATCCCGAGGTGCTCAGAGATGAAGAAATTGAGGTTCTGATTCTGGACTTTGATGACCGGACAGTTACCTGGGAACTGGTCTTCTGCACGCCACAATCTGACTGGGATGAAGTCATTTCCTGTCAGGTACGGGAAATCGTGTTCAGCCAGCTACAGCAAGCCGGGGTTAAATTTGCCTTACCGTCTGAGCATGACCTTGCCATGCTGCAAATGGCAGACAGTAAGCAGGAAGTGGCGATCACACATCTGCCGGATAGCCGACAGGAAGTACACATTAAAGAAATGCCGAACGAAGCACGTACACTTCATGTCAAAGAAATTCCCAGCCTCTTTGGTAACGGCCCGGTTAAAATTGAAAACCCGACAGAACACACGGAAAGGCAACGCCGCACTGTACCTTATCGCAGTATTGCTCCCACCCCAACCACTCCAAAAACAACTGAGATTCCGGAAAGACGTCGTTCACCACATCTTCAAACAAACACCACGCCTCAGAATTCCTCACCTGCTTCTGTTGCCCTGAAAGCAAACAGACCAGACGACAAAGAGGTTGGTGAATCGTGAACAGTCGTAGCATATTTGGTTTTTTTCTGGGCCTGGTGCTCCTGACTCTATTAATGCTGTCTGCAGTGCCGTTTTTTTCAGAACGCATTTCGGCCGTGCTCTCTACCCATGTCCAGGATGAGGTGCGAAGTGCTGGTCACCTCTGGCCACAGTTAACCGCAGAAGGACGTGATTTAACCATTAGTGGCAAAGCACCAACCCCGATGGCTCATAAGGAAGTCGTGGACATTGCGACGAATTCGCCCGGTGTGCGTTCTGTGACCGACAATATCAGTCCACGCATTGTTAAACCTTATACGCTGGCCATGACCTGGCAGGAAGAACAGCTCAGCAGCAGTGGTTTTTTACCGGATGAAGTCAGTCTGCGCCAAACACGACAGTTGCTGCACCGCATGTTTGGCGAAAACGGTCAACATGACTTACGGGTCGGCAATGGTCACCCCACCGGGTGGCGTGAACTGGCTGGAACGCTGATCCAGATTATGCCCGCTTTTGAGTATGCAACGGTTGATTTGATTGATCAGACTCTTGATTTAAGTGGAAAAATCGCCTCAACCCGCCAAAGTGAACAGCTGTTAGTCATGTTGGAGCCTTATCGTGAAAAAGGCTATACCCTGAATTTACACATCGTACCCGGCGACTCAGCCGCACGACGCTGTCAACAACAATTCAACACACTGCTCAAGCAATCCATCAGCTTTGCATCAGGAAAAAACCGCATTGACTCCAGTAGTTTTGGTCTATTAGAAAATTTGTCAGACACCGCCATGTTCTGCCCTGATGAGCTAATTACTATTGAGGGGCATACGGATAGTCGTGGCAGTGCTGAAAAGAATCAGCAACTCAGTCAACAGCGGGCCGAAGCAGTCGCTGCCTGGTTAACCCGGGCCGGAGTTGATGCTAAACGTCTGAAAGTTATCGGCTATGGTGCTAGCCGTCCAATTGCAGACAATGAAACAGAAGCGGGCAGAGCAAAAAACCGCCGTATAGAATTTAAAGTGGGAGAAAAATAAATGTCCGACCTGGCACTGGAACTATCACTGCTCATTTTACTGGCCGCCTGTATTGGCTGGTTTACCGGACGCTTTATGTGTAAAAGTGGCGAACATCTCGTACGGGCAGAAAAACGCCAGCTTGAACAACGGATAACAGCGCTGGAAGCTGATCTGAAACGCGGTAATCAGCAGCTGTTAACATCACAGGAACAAATCAGTGAACAACATGCACAGGTTAACGGGTTGGAACAACAATGCGACAGCCTGAATAGCAGGATTGAAGCGTTGCGGGAAGAGCGCAAAATTTTGCTGGACAAACAACAGAGTCTTGAGCTGGAGTTGACCCGGCTCAATGGGATAAATGACGAACTGGAAGAGCATAAAAAACAGTTACATCGCACCCAGGTAGAAAAAGACAATCACGTGCGGGCACTGGACGATACACAAGGCCATTTGCACAGTGTTAGCAAGCGTTTAAAAATCAGCGAACAGCAGGCTGAAACCCAACAACAGGAACTGGAACGGCTACATCAGAATAACAACCAGCAACAAACAACAATCAGAGCGCTGGAACAGGAGCAGCAGGAACTGAAGGAATTAAAAATTCATTTCGAAGAAGCTCAGTCACGTATCCGTATGCAGGATGAGGACAAACAAAGTTTGTTTTCCCGCTATACCGAACTGAAAAACGAACACCAGCAACTGCGGCAACAGTGTGAAAAACTAACGCGGGATAGCTTGCAATTTACTGAGCAGTTCAGCGGCCTGGTAAAAGAAAAAGAAGTGTTGAATCAGGAAATTGAACACCTGAACATCGAAAAACATGACTATCTTGGCAGACTAAGAGCTATTTCCAGTGTCATTGATGCCGTAGGTACAGAACTGGATCGCCCCTTACCACCGATAACAAACTAACCCCGGCCTTTCCGGATAATGTAGTCCGCAATCAGAATGAGCAGGATGACGACAAAAGGGGCTGATAACAACACTAACTGTACAAACACTTAGGTAACGACCTTTTTGGTAAGTGCACAAGTACATGCGCAAAAGTTTTCAGGGGTTTGCAAAGCTCAGATGCTTTTGTACGGCCGGATTAATCTGTTGAAGAATTCAGCAACGCAGCTTATTCATTGCAAACTTTTAAAATACACGCATCCAAAAGTGAAAACATACCCGTCAGTGTTAAGAAATGTTATCAACCCGCTTATTTTTACCCGGCTCTATACCTGCTTTGTTCGCTAAACGCCGGGATATCTCCTGCAACCTGATTAACTGTTGAATATAAACCGGAAAAGTTACGGTGCGGTCAATATAGTCTACAATATACATAAAAATGGACATAACCAACCCATAATCCGTGACTCCGCTTTCGATAACAGCAATAGGTGTATAGATAAATAGTGCAATAATACCTAACCAGAGAATAAAATAATTCAATGTTTCAAGGTCAGACAACTTAACCTTCCAGCGCATTAATAATAAATAGTGCCTGCTAACAGCAGCTGGCTTATCTTTTTGAATCACACTTACTTCTTTTTCCAGCTGATCATTCAACCCTTTGTTCAGTGAATAATTAAATTTCCCGCTAAGCAAATAGATAACCAACACCAGGGAAAGTATCAGAACACATGCAAAAAACACATTAATGTTCAGTGTTGCAACGATAACAATGACGCCTAGCAGCGAAATAACTGCACCCACAATTTCAGGCAATGAATTTTCAAGAAAATCAACAAATTCAGCGAGAAGGTCAGAACGGGCAGAGATCACTGAGACAGAACTGCCTTTCTTCCTTTCAGCGGCAATCATTTCGGGGAAAATTATACGGGATATTTTTGCATAAGCCCTTGTGTCGTATAACCTGCGCAAGCTACCAATGACTAAAGACAAGCACCCCAACCCTAAAAGCTTAAAAATACCTTCATAGCTTCCTGCAATTAAATCATTAATCGCAAAACCGATAAATAAGGGATAGAGAATACCTAACAGGGATTCGATAACAACAAGAAGAAAGGTCAGACTTACCTTTGGCCAAAACCTAATTACAAGGCTTTTTAAAGAGATACTTTTCACAAGTACTATAGTCACAATTCGGGCATTAAATCATTATATTAATAATGGCTTTATCATTCCCGCCAGACAATGTTAAGAAATGTTATTAGCGAAGTTAGTTCACTTTTTTACTCTGCTACGATTAGAAGCCCCCGATTTACTTCAGCAGCTATAAGAATTTAAACATGAACAGCCTACTAAAAAAATCTTCATTAGCATTGCTTATCCTTAGTGGAAGCACTTTTTATTCTCATGCTATTGCAGGCAATGCCAGCGCCAATATCGGCATCCTCAGCAGCTATGTTTCCCGTGGCATTTCGCTTTCTGATGACAAACTTTCTCTATCACCCGGTTTGCATTATCAGGCCGACAATGGGTTTTACACCGGATTCAGGTCTTATACCACCGGTGGCGCCGAACCTTTTTTTGAGATTGATGGTTATGCAGGGTATACCAAAACACTCGACAATGGCTTTACCTATGACGTTAGCCTGCTGACTTACCAGTTCCCTGATCAGAAAAACTTTGGCACTGATCACTTTGAAGAACTTTCCCTGAAAGGACGCTACGGCATGTTTGAGGTGTCTTACGCGCGTTTCCTTAATTCCATTACTGAAGGGGATCAGTATTACAGCGCCAGTGTGACCAAACCATTGGATAACGGCGTCACACTCAAAGCATTAGTCGGGCACAATGACTACAGCTCTGAAAATGACCCAATGGGATTGTTTGACTACACAAACTATGAGCTTAGTGCCAGTTGGAAAGACTTTACCCTTACTGCCCATTACAACGATAACGACCTGTTTGAAGTTGATCCTAAGGTGACCTTAGGCTGGAGAAAGTACTTCGGCTTCTGAGTACCCCATCATTATGAAACCTCTCTACCTAAGGAACTGTCTATCAGTAACTTCCCGATTTCCACTGGCTCTTTTCCGCCAGCTGGCTGGTAGCTATTCATCACATAGAGCGACTATGCTCCTCATGCCAGCCAGCCAGCTAACAAAAAATGACAGCGCGGAAAAACAGGAAGTTATCAACAGACAGTTCCGAAGAATAATCAGCCTGCTTTTTATCCTGGCAGTGTCACCGGGTGTCGCTGCGACGGCAAAAAACGCTGATGCCGGGTTATCAGGCTCAGAAGTTTCTACTGCTCCTCATATCGATCAACAGCTTAATAATATTATTCGCCAGCATAACCTGACGGGTAACCCGGCAAAAGGTCTGGCTCTACCAGAAATTTCATCGCCAAAACCTCAGTTGGGCATGAAGCTTTTTTTCTCCAAAAGCCTCAGCGGCAATCTGGATGTAGCCTGTGCCAGCTGCCACCATCCTTTTTTAGGTGGTGGCGACAATCTGTCTTTACCTATCGGCATCAATAGCCTCGATGACAATATCGTTGGCCCAAAACGCCGTCACCGTGATTTGCGTGCCATGCTGGTGCCACGGAATGCGCCTACCACGTTTAATATAGCGCTGTGGAAACGGATGATGTTTCACGATGGCCGCATTGAGCAGCGCTGGGATGGCACGATCACCACGCCTGATGCACCTTACCCGCAAGCTGATACGCAGGCAGGCTCTAATCTGGTACAGGCTCAGGCACGTTTTCCGGTCACTGCTGCCAATGAGATGCGCGGTCATAGTTTTGACAAAGACGGCAGCACACAATCCTGCCGCGAAGCGCTGGCCGCCCGCTTAGGCGGTTACGAAACGCATGAGGCCAATGAAGCACCACTGGAAAAGAAACTGGCTGGCTACTGGCTGGATCAGTTACGTGCCGTCCTGCAGGATAATGCCGCTGATTCTGCCAAACTACTGGAAAACACTGCGCTGACTCAGACACTGGGCAATTTACAACGTACTCAAAATAACGACCTGGCCACCGACAACCAACAATATTGGCTGACACAATTCAGGCAAGCATTTACAAAACCTGAGGCCTCAGCCCAGCAACTGATTACCGAACAAAATATCAGTATTGCACTGAGCGAATACCAGCGCTCTCAGGTGTTCATCGAAACACCATGGAAAAAATACATCGAAGGCGATAAAGACGCCATCAGCTCACAGGCGAAACAGGGTGCTTTACTGTTTTACAAGCCTGCCAGCAACGGTGGTTTTGATTGTGTCAGCTGTCATAGCGGCGACTTTTTTACGGATGAAAATTTTCACCATACGCTAATGCCACCCATTGGCCCGGGCAAAGAAAATCAGGCCGGGCTGCGCAGGGCCAATCACGACGCAGGCCGCAGTCTGGTAACAGGCAAGACAGAAGATAACTTCCACTTCCGCACGCCCAGCCTGCTCAACGTCGAAGTTACCGGCCCCTGGGGTCATAATGGCGCGTATACCACACTCGCTAATGCAGTCCGGCACATGCTGAATCCTTATCGCATGGCCCTTAATTACAACCGGCTGCAGCTGCAGCAAAAACACATTCCTCTGACCGCTTTACAGGCTGGCATTGACGAGATGCTGACGCATGACGTTGACCTGCAGGTACACACCTATACCGAAGACGATGTGCAGGCACTGATCGCCTTTTTGCAAAGCCTGACTGATCCTTGTGTAAAAGACAGAAATTGCCTTGCGGACTGGATACCTGATTCAGGTGATAACGATCCGCTAAAGCTGCAGTTAAGAGCCTTCAATAGCCAACAGGAATGAATGAGATTATCAGCAGCTCAGTCCGCTCGATAGACAAGTATTTAATGATTAAGTCCGCAGACTTACTCAAGAGAGATGAACTTTAGCAAAACCAATATTGGGAGAAAGGAATGCATATAAAACGGTTTACTTCGACACTTAAAATATTATTAGGCTGCCTGTTTCTATACAGCATGCTTTCTCTAAGCTTACAGGCAGCTGAGAGTCCTGATGATGCGATGATTGCTAAAGTTGTTGATCATAACGGCAGTGTCATTGTTAAACATGAAGGTGAATACGGGCTAGGACAACAGGTTCTGGAAGTACATTTGCCGGAGCTGAGAATTACTGATGAGCAATTAGCGCGTATTAGTAAGGTCGCCAGCCTGGAGCGCATTGAAATGACCAGCGAGTTGTTTAGCATCGGCCAGGTTCCTGACGATATGCTGAGCTGGCTGGAAAAACTGCCACACCTGCAAACGATTCGGGTTAGCGCGTTTCAGGTCACCGATAAAGGCGTGGAAAGCCTGGTCAACTTGCCCAGTCTGAAACACCTGGAGTTAAATGGTGCCCGTATTACCGACGCCAGCCTGAAAACCCTGACCGCCCTGCCCCAGCTGGAAACCCTTAAAGTTGGACAACGTGATTTCAAACGCAGCTACCGGCATTATTTCCGGGGCCACATGATTACCGACGCCGGTTTGGAGCATTTGAAAGCGCTGCCTAACCTGAGCAGCCTCTCGCTGTACACCACTCATGTTACTGATGCCGGAATGGGCACTGTAGGCGGACTGACTCAGTTGCAGGAGCTGAATCTTGGTCATACCCAAATTACCGATGAGGGGCTAAACAAACTAAAAGACCTCAAACACCTCAGGTCTTTACGGTTGGAATCCACTCAAATCAGTGATGCCAGTCTCAATGTACTACAGGGCATGCAGCAACTGAGCGAGCTGAACCTGAGTAAAACCGGTGTTACTGATGCCGGACTGAGCAATATCAGCGACCTGACCCGGTTAAAAAGCCTGAGCATGCAGCGTACCGGAATCAGCGATAAAGGCATTGAAGCACTAGCAAAGTTAAACCTGCTGGAAACACTGGATCTGGGCTACACCGGCACCACAGACGCCGGAGTTGCCTCATTAGCAGACAAAACTAATCTCAAACACCTCTATCTGGATGCAACCGGCACTACAGATAAAGGGATGGCAACCATTAACAAACTGCATAAATTGCAGGATCTCGACCTGCGTTATACCGGAATTAGCAGCGCTGGCCTGGAAAATCTCAAAGGTTTAAACAGCCTGTCATCACTGTTAATTTCAGACACTGGCATTGACGATGCCGGTCTGGCGGTTCTGAAAGAGCTACCTGGCCTGCTGGAGCTGAACATTAGCAATACTGCAGTAACTGATGCCGGTATGCCGCATCTGGCTGAAAGCTCTGTCATCGGTCTGTACATGGATGGCACCAAGATTACTGATGCTGGTTTAACCGACATCGGCAAAATGACCGGCCTGTTGAAACTGACCATGGAAAATACGGCGATTACCAGCGCCGGGATTAATCACCTGAAAGACCTGAAGAACATCCGCATCCTCAAATTTGCTGAAACCAAAGTCGATGACGCAGCAGCGCCAGTACTGGCTGGCATGCAGGCATTGCAGATTCTGGGGGCATCCAACGTCGCCGGGCTAACCGATAAAACCATCGAGCAGGTTTACCAACTGCCACACGTACATACGATGGAGCTGCGTGGCACATCAGTCACTGACGCATCCGTTGAAAAACTCGCGCAATTCTCCCGCATGCATTGTTATGACCTCGCTGGTAGCAAGGTGACTGATAAAGGGCTGGCATTCCTGAAAAACTACGCCAATGTCCATTCGCTTGCTATTGATCGTGGCCAGGCCTCTCCGGCAGGGTTACAGGCAGTGAAAAACGGCCTTGCACTATTTCAGGAAATCTACTTTTACGGCCCGCAAATTGATGATGCCTTTATGGCTGAGTCAAAAGAAACACTCAACGGCCTGCAGGAAATTAACCTGTTTGGCACCGGCTTAACTGACGAAGGCTTAAAACATCTGGCCGAAGTACAGAGCCTGACTACCGTGCGTATTGCCCAGAAAGGTTTAACACCTGAAGGTATTGATGCTTTCCGTGAGGCTCTGCCCAACGTAACTATCGCCGCTGTCGGCGAAGCAGGCTGGTCATTTATCAAACCCTGGGGTGGCGCAACCGGCAGTAGCACAATGCCATAGGTCATACCCCAACCCCTTCCCGCAACACAATAATCAAACAACATGCCTGCCATATTATGTGGCAGGCAACTAGCAAGGAGACATTCCAATGAAACAAAAGCTGTCCATTGCTGCACTGGCAACAGCACTGTGCGCATCAGCAACAACTGCTCTGGCTGATACTTCAGCTCCCGCCTGTTCACTGGCAACACTGAAAGGTAGTTATATATGGGACGAGCGTACCCGTACTGATCTTTCCTGGTTAACCGACATTGGGCAACCAGCCTTTGAAGAACATGGCAGCCCTATCGCTCATGCTGTTAGTGTTGGCCACGAAACCAATGACGGCGCGGGCACCATTACTGCCGGTCATATGACGATTAACGCCACCACTACAGACGGTAATGGTTTGCCGGAACCCTTTGGCGGCAACCCAATGACCCGCACCGGTTATACAGGTACCGTCACTGTCAATGCTGACTGCACCGGCACTTACGCCATTACCCTAAGCGATGGTAGCCCCGGTGGTGGTGGCGATATTTACATCGATCCCTATACCGGTAATTTTACCATGCTCGACACCAGCAACATTGGCATAGCACGCTTCACAAAACACGGCTCAAACAGCGGACTGCACAGCCCATTCCCTAATATTGCCTGGCCATAAGGAGTCACACGATGTTATCAAAACACATATTAGGCCTGTTGGTAGCGTCGTGTTTACTGACAGCCTGTAATGACAACGATGAAGACACTGCCCAAAGCACGGCAGAAATGACTTATAGCGGTCAAACCGGTGATGCGGCGGTCGATGCTGACAATGCCGGTCGTTTTCCGAAGGCTGCATTTGCCGCACGGGATTACGCTATCAGTAGCGCAGCAATAGAAAGCTGGCTCACACACTACCAGGGTGCTGATACGATCACCTGCGTGGATGCGGGCAGAGTAGCAGTTGAACGGAATGTTGATACGGCGACTATGCTGGGCAGCAAAACCCTGACTTTTGCTAATAACTGCACAGCTAATGGCGTATCACTGACCGGAAAGATGACGATAAAAGTTACTGCTTATGATATGGAAATGAGTCGGGTAACAGCAGCTGATATCAGTTACCACGACCTGGCACAACATAGAAACGGCAAATCAGTAACCTTAAACGGTACCTTGTCAGTAATGCAGGACTTGAGTGCTAAAACGGCTAACTTTGATATTGATACCCACATGAAAGCAGATAGCGGTGAAGAGTCGTTAACCATTATGCAAGTGGCTGTCAGTGGCAATATGAGCGACCGTTCAGCTAACAGCAGTTACAGCGGCAAGGTATGCCTCAAAGATGATGGCTGTGTACAGCTGACAACGACCACACCTTTTCAGGTTAACTACAACGGCTACGCTGTTGCGGGAGAAATGTTAGTCAATGGCGCTGAAAATTCACAGGCAAAAGTCGCTGCTCAGGATAGTTCGGCGATGGTCAACGTCTCTTTAGTCAACTAGTTAAAGCCCGGTAAAACTTTCAACTCCAACTTCTAAAATCTCAACAGGCTGGCATCCGGTAATTTTAAAGATGCCAGCCAAACACTCAAATATCAGCCACCAGGAACTACTCAATACGACTTACAGCACACAGTTTTGTATGCAGGGATTTTTATTTCCTGATCCATCAGCTGGCGGTTTTTGCTCATCCAAAAGCTTTCATCGCCCTGCTTATTGTTAAAAATTGTTTTTTTACCTGAAAGCTATTGCCACATTTCATAATCTATTTAACAAGCGACCCGACAGGATATTCTCAGTGTAAAACCCTGCGATCGCAAAAGCCTGATTCATAAAACATCAGTTACTTTTCATAAATAAATACGCGCAAAATTTTATCAGATTTTCCCCAGGCCTTGCATCGGCTTAACCTGCTAAAACTTTTGACGCACTGCTAACAAAGCAAACGGTTGAATATATGAAAGAAGTACGTCTCAATAAACAGGGCATCTATGAGTTGTTGGAAGGCATGCCACGAAATAAGCCTGGTATGCAGCTGTTTGACTCATTAATGATCACATTAATTTTATTAAATATTCTCGCCGTAATTTTAGGAACCGTAGATTCTATTGCCCATAAATATAATACCTGGTTTCTACTCTTTGAGGGTTTTTCTGTTGCCGTCTTCAGTATAGAGTTGGTATTACGTTATTGGGTTACACGCTTCCCTCCTGCCTCAGCATCTGAAGTCTCTTTCTGGGCCAGCCCCTTTAACTGGGTTGATATTATTTCAATTCTGCCCTTCTACCTGAGCCTGTTTATTAATATCGATCTACGCATGTTCAGGTTGTTACGTTTGATCAGAATTCTGCGGATAACACGCTATTTTCGCAGCATGACCATACTGATCAGCGTCATATCTCAGGAAACCAAGCCTATGTTATCGGCTCTGGTCATGATAATGGTGCTCATGTTGTTTTCTGCCAGCGGTATCTATTGGCTAGAGAAAGATATACAGCCCGAAACCTTCGGCAATCTGCCCTCTGCGTTGTGGTGGGTCATCGTCACGCTGTCCACCGTCGGCTATGGTGATGTGGTTCCGGTAACGCCAATGGGTAAGCTGCTGGGGTCGGTTGTCATGATATTAGGCATTGCCATGGTTGCTTTACCGGCAGGTATGCTGGCCTCACGCTTTACTGACACAATGCACAGACAGCAGGAAGAATTCAGAAATATTGTGCAGAAAAACCTTCTGGCCACCGGGGAAGGCCAGCTTGATCAAGACATTATTGAACATTACCGCCAGGAACTGTTAATCGGCAAAAACGAAGCCCAGCTGATTATTAACAATTGCCTGCTGGAACAAAAAAAGATGAACTGTTTTTGCCCACATTGCGGAGAAAAAATACACACATAAAGCCTTGCTAATACCCAACCAAAATTATGTTAATTAATGTTGCAATCTGCAGGTTAATTCAGCACCGGTTTGTTATAACAAGGCTCTCCACCCTAAAGATAATCATAGTGTTATATGTTATTTAAAATAATAACTTCTGGCCTGTTTGTAATGTTTATGTGGTTTGCATGCCTTCCGGCACAGGCGGAGATTCACCTCACATTACCCGAATATCAACCCCTGTCAGACAAGGCATTGGTACAGGGCACATTGGCCAGTTCAGGTTCAACTACACTGAGTCCGATTCTTGAAGTCTGGATGCAGGACTTCAGCCGGATATATCCAGATGTGAAATTCACGATGGAAGCAGAAGGCTCCGGCTCTGCCCCAAGAGCGTTAATGGCAGGTACGGCAAATATTGGTGCTATGAGCCGCCCTATTAAAGCAAAAGAAATCGAAAAATTTGAAGAGCTGAAGTACTACAAACCTACTGAGATTAAGGTTGCACTGGACGCACTGGGTGTCATTGTTAACACCCTGAACCCAATCAATGAGATTAGCCTCAAGCAGCTGGATGCTATCTATTCTGTCGAGCGCAAATGTGGCTACCCTCAGGCCATTACTGAATGGGAAGAATTAGGCTGGGATACCCCGATTCCTATCAGCATTTATTTTTTCGATG
Organism: Thiolinea sp.; assembly: GCA_049614265.1. Classification (GTDB taxonomy): domain Bacteria; phylum Pseudomonadota; class Gammaproteobacteria; order Thiotrichales; family Thiotrichaceae; genus Thiolinea. Next base: position 2,031 of record JBMZDK010000054.1, on the reverse strand, counting down.
CCAACTCCGGTGGCGCCGGTTTTTTCAGTAGCAAGACGCTGTGTGGCGGCGAATACAAAAAACATGATACTCCGCTTCAGGAAACTAGTGCCGAAATGGCAGAAGCCATTAGCAAACAACGTTTTGCCATTGGCTTTGCATCCATGACCACCATTAATAATCAGGTCAAAACCCTGAAAGTCAGCAAATCCAGACAACACCCCGGATTTTCTCCTAACGCAACACATATCCCTTCGGGTGATTATCCCTATGCCCGTTATTTATATATCTATCTTGATAAAAGACCGGATTCCAAGCTGCCACTTTTTATACAGGAATTCGTGAAATATATCTTTTCCCGTCAGGGACAAAGAACAGCACTACACAAAGGCAGTTTCCCACTTTCTCCGACCGAAATCGGCAACCAACTTAATCGCGTACTCAATTAACCGATCCTCAGCTATGAAAAATATAATTCCGAAAAAGCCAAAAACAGCAAAAAAGCGCGAAGGCCTGAGTTTACGCTCTAAATTTTTGTTTGTGCTTCTGGGTAGCGCTATCGCCTGTACGTTAATTACTGCCTACCAGAGTTTGAGACTAAGCCAGCAAGAGCTGGACAATGGCATGATCAGGCACCTGGAAAGTCTGCGTAACGGAAGGCTTGATCAGATCGAACACTACTTTGAAGAAAAACGGGCTGAACTCAGTGTTTTCTCCAAAGACCCTCTCGTCATTGACGCCATGCATGAATTTAATGCAGCCAGCGCGTTGCTGAAACATTACAACATTGGCGTAAAACCTGAAGAATCCGCCCAACTGAGTTCACATTACAAAAAGGAGCTGCTGACTCCACTTAAAAATGTCACCAATGAAGTAAAAATAATCGATCACTTCATGCCGAAGTCTGATGCAGCGCGTTATCTGCAATATCATTACATTGCGCAAAACCCGGCCCCAACAGGTAATAAACACCTGCTTGATGCTGCCAAAGACGGCAGCTACTACAGCGATTTGCATCAGAAATATCATGCTAACTTTTTACATGTACTTAAAGGCTTCCATTTCTATGACCTATTCCTGATTGATACTACCCGGCAGCAGATCGTCTACAGCGTTTATAAGGAACTTGATTTTGCAACCAGTTTAAAAGATGGCCCCTATGCAAACTCGAATCTGGCGGCCACTGTACGGAAAGTATTAAAGCACCCGGAAGCTGGTGTGGTGCAAATCTCAGACTTTGCGCCGTATGAACCTTCTTTAGCTGCACCAGCAGCTTTTCTGGCGGCCCCGGTACTCAAAGGCACCGAACTGATTGGCATTATTGCCGCTCAAATTCCTATTGTAGAAATCAATAATATTTTAACGAATGAAAAGAAATGGCAGGCAGACGGTTTAGGTGATACCGGAGAAGTTTATATTGTCGGCTTCGATAAACTCATGCGCTCAGACTCCCGCTTTTCACTCCAGGCCAAAGCCGCAGAAGAAACTGAAAGTGACAATAAGAAAAAACAGGAAGACCCAACAGCTGAAAAAAACCAATCCAGCATACTGAGACAACGTGTTGATAACGTCGCGGTTACCGATGCCCTGCGCGGGAATACCGGGATTATCAATACCACAGGTTATATGGGTTACAAAGTGCTCAGCTCCTATGCACCACTTAATATCCCCGGACTTGACTGGGCCATTGTAGCTGAGAAAAGTTCTAAAGAAGCCAAACAAGCCTTAACTAAAATGGAAAAAGCATTGCTGACAGGAGCATCGATTACGGCAGCCATTATGACTCTTTACGCACTGCTCGTTTCCAATGTTTTTGTCGGGCCGTTGCAATCCATTCTCACTTACGTTGAAAAATTAAATCGGGGAGAAAAAAGTGAACCGCTGGCTAGTAAGCGCAGAGATGAGTTTGGGCAGCTCACTCATGCTATTAATGATGTAGCACTAAAACTCGAATCAGAACAGGAAAAAAACAAACAGCAACAGCAACTTCTAAAAGAACGCTTGCTGATGATATTCCCCCCGGCTATTGCTGAAAAATTTGATGAAGGCGAG
>JBMZDK010000053.1:0-18888 GCA_049614265.1 Thiolinea sp. | reverse complement strand
TTCGACAGAGGGCAGCGATTCGACAGAGGGCAGCGATTCGACAGAGGGCAGCGATTCGACAGAGGGCAGCGATTCGACAGAGGGCAGCGATTCGACAGAGGGCAGCGATTCGACAGAGGGCAGCGATAGTACGGATGAAACTGATGATGACGATACAGAGACGTCTGATTTCGCTGTAGATGTTGGTGAGAGTCTTAGCTACCCATTGCAATACAATGGTACTGGCAGTTTGTTAGTTATGGGAAATAGAAATAACGCTATTCAGGTTCGCAATCCTGGTACCAGTAATTTGATTCAAACAGCGACCAGTTCTCATAATTGGACGCATGCGATTGCCTTGAGCACCTCTGGCAACAGATTTGCTTCAGGAGGGCGTGATTCAGCTATTCGGGTCTGGATGCGCACGAATGTTTCGTTAAGTAACCCAGGTACGATACGCACCGCTAGTTGGGTAAGAGGATTGGCTTTTAGCCCCAACGAGGCTGAAATTGCTTCTGCAAATGAGGATGGTAATGTTTATGTCTGGAATATTTCTAGCCGGAGTCTTCTGAAAACGTTAACCGGGCACACTGGACGTGTCTATGCTGTTACTTATACGCCTAATAGCCGGTTTATTATCTCAGCAGGAGCTGATGGCGAAATAAAACGCTGGAATGCAATAACCGGAGACCCATTGAGCAGTGTGGGGCGTCATGATGGTGCTATTTATGCGCTGGTCTTGTCGTCTGATGGCGACAGCTTCTTTACGGCAAGTGGTGATGGGGTCATTAAGCAATGGTCTGCTTCGACATTCGAGTTGATGGAAACTTATAATGCCGGAGAAGATGCTGGTGCGCTTTATTCGGTGGCGGTTTCCAAAGATGGACGTTTATTAATTGCCGGTAGTCAAAGTGGCGAAATAATCTTATGGAAATTACCGGCTACTGCGCAACGCAGATCAGATAAAGCTCCCGCTCAGCGTTTTGCCGTTCAGGGGAGCGGTAAAATACACTCCGTTGGTTTTCACCCGACGACACACTGGTTTTCAAGTGTCTCCGAGGATGCTATCTGGCGTTTATGGCGTGAGACCGCCGGAACACCTGTGCGCTCTGAGTCTGTTAATACTAACTATACGCCCCTCCCCCCGGATACTACGCAAGCAAGTGCAAAAAACCTGGTGAGTTTATCCATGCAAGGCATGAAACCGATTTTCAATATTGGTTTCATGCTGGATCAGCCAGATGTTCTGGAACCTTTCTTTCAAGGTTGGGGTGTGCAACAGAGTGATGTCGATTGCCCTGACAGTGGTGAGATGGATTACCATCTACAAGACGTGGCGCCAAATGATAAGAGTTTTAAGCAGGTTGGAGATCGTTTTGATGTCACGGTCAGAGCGTGCGTGGATTCAGGCAAAACACTGGATGGCTCCTATGGATTGGAAATGAAAAGTAATGATGGGGTTACGGCTGATATTGATGCTGTACTAACAGACCTGCGGATTAAGACTGATGCTGAGGATACTGAGTTGGTGGGTACAATGCAGTTTGAAAAAGTAGCGCCTGATACCAGTCAGAGAGACCCTCAGGCTATTGTGAAGTCTGCCACTTCGAATTTGAGTATCAACTTATTTGCCTTAGGGAGTATTGATATTGCAGCCATGGCTGGCACATTGAGTGAATCTACCGTGAGCGATGCAAAAACACTGTCGTATGAATCAACATTGACTAAGAGTGGAGCAGATGGCGGGAGCTATGAGATTAAAATACTTGATCCGTTGATACTTAGTCCGGGTGCGCAATACCCTTATAGTGGCAAGATTAGTATAAAAGCCTTATCTGGTCAGAATATCGGTCTTGAGAGTATTGCAATCGTTCTTGATGTGGATAAAGTAAAGATTGAGACTGAGCGTCATGGAAGGGCTTATGCTGAGACGGTAAACTGGAGTGATATTTCCGCACCCTTTACGTTCTGAATATAGTTGTGCGGCTGCTGTTAGTATTGTTTGGCTGTCTGTCTGTTTTCTGTATCAGCCTGATCATTCTGATTTACTTATTTAGGCAACCATTTGGGTATGCTTTTTCCGCAGATGTTAATCGTTTACAAACGGATATTTGGCAGTATTTGTTAGCTGATGGTGGGCAATTATTAATCAGTCACCCGGATTTAGGTGTTAACGAGGAGCGCCACCTGTTGGATGTAAAAAGGCTATTACGGTGGTTATTTAGCTTTACAGTGTTTATTTCCTGCAGCTTTGTTACATGTCTGGGTTTGCCTTGGATAAAGGTATCGTGGTGCTATATAGCTAAAGGCATCGCTGTTTCAGGTTTGGTGGTTACTGGTATATTATTGTTTTTTGTTGGATTAGTAGGTTTCAATAACAGTTTCCTCTATTTTCATAGGTTACTGTTTGTGCAAGATACGTGGTGGTTTTTACATAACTCTGGTCTTATTCAAGCCTTTCCTATTAGCTACTTTCAGCAGTTTGGAGGACTTTATTGTCTGGTATTAATCAGTGTCTTTAGCATGTTTTATTACACTTTATCGTGGTTTAGACGATAAAGGTGATCAACTCTTCAGCCGATACCCCGTCTTAAACATCCACCAAACCACTCCCATACAAATCGCTAGAAAAGCAAGCACAATAAACAGGCTTAGGTAAACATTAACATCAGCGATCTCAAAGAAGCTCCAGCGGAAGCCACTTACCAGATAGACTACTGGATTAAACAGGGTAATGGTCTGCCATGCTTCCGGAAGCATGCTGATAGAGTAAAAAGTACCGCCAAGGAATACCAATGGGGTAATAATCAGCAGTGGAACAACCTGTAATTTTTCAAAGTCATTCGCCCACAGTCCAATGATAAATCCAAACAGGCTGAATGAAATACAGGTCAGTACAAGGAAAGTGATCATCCAGATAGGGTGTGCGATATTTAAATCGACAAATAAGCTGGCGGTCAGTAGTGTGATCAGGCCAATAATTAATGATTTAGTTGCTGCTGCGCCGACATATCCAATCAGGATTTCGAAATAGGAAATTGGTGCAGACATGATTTCGTAGATGGTGCCGGTAAATTTGGGGAAAAATATTCCAAATGAGGCATTGGATATGCTCTGAGTTAGTAATGTCAGCATCATCAGGCCGGGAACAATGAACGCACCGTAAGAGACACCATCGACCTCCTGTATGCGCCCGCCAATGGCTGAGCCGAAGACAATAAAATACAGGCTGGTTGATAGTACCGGTGAGGCGATACTCTGCATTAGAGTTCGCCAGGTTCGTAGCATTTCGAATTTGTAGATAACCTTGATTGCGTTGAAATTCATGTTTGCAGCCTGTCTGTTATTCAGTGTGAACGAGGTTGACAAAAATGTCTTCCAGCGAGCTTTGCGTGGTGTTGAGGTCTTTTAAGGTGAGTCCGGCTTTACTGAAGTCCTGGATTAAACGGGTGATGCCTGTTTGGCCCGCTTTAGTGTCATAAGTATAAGTCAGCTCAGTACCATCTTCGGATAATTCCAGTTGATATGTGTTCAGTTCGTCCGGAATGACTGTAATAGCTTCCCGCAATTCAATCGTCATTTGTTTCTTGCCCAGTTTTTTCATCAGGGTTTGCTTGTCTTCGATGAGCAGAAGTTCTCCACTACGGATCACCCCTACACGATCTGCAATTTCTTCTGCTTCCTCGATATAGTGCGTGGTGAGGATGATGGTGACTCCGGACTCTCTAAGTCGGTTGACAATTTGCCACATGTCTTTGCGTAACTCTACATCAACACCGGCGGTTGGCTCGTCAAGAAACAGGATTCTGGGTTCATGTGACAGTGCTTTTGCAATCAGGACGCGGCGTTTCATTCCACCGGATAACGCGCGGATTTCACTGTGCTTCTTATCGTGTAATGAAAGATCTTTCAGCAGTTGATTGAGATAATTTTTATCAGTTTTTTTGCCAAACAGCCCCCGGCTAAGGCTGACAGTATCCCAGACGGTTTCGAAAGCACCAAGTGTAAGCTCTTGTGGCACCAGACCAATCAACTGTCGGGTGACCCGATAGTCTTTAATAATGTCGTGGCCGGCAACGGTGACACTGCCCCCGCTGGGATTTACCAAGCCACAGATGATTGATATAAGTGTGGTTTTTCCGGCGCCATTGGGGCCAAGCAAGGCAAGAATTTCACCGTCTTTAATGGTAAGGTTTACAGTTTTCAGTGCCTGATGACCTGAGTCGTAAGTTTTTTCCAGATTACTGATGTTGATGATGTCAGGCATTAGATTTCCAGGCTGATTGGTCGTGTGGCAGTATTATCATTATCAGGGAGCTATGATCACATAGAAGTTCCCGCAACTTCAATTAACCGGCGGCAGAATTTTGTTGTCAGATGAATATGAAGAAAAGGGAGGCGTGTTTGCAAAATGATTATTTCACCTGAGCAGTTGGCCCGGTTTGAGGTTGATGGATTTACTGAGTTTGCACGGTTGATCGATCCTTCTTTAATACCTGCTCTCCATATCGCTTTTGATGAGCTGTTTCAGGGGAGGTTTGCTACTGGTGTGTCTCCTGATGAAGTCAATTGGCAGCAGGGAAATGGCGATCCCACTGTGACACGCCAGATTTGTAACGGCTGGAAAGCAAACAAAGCGATTGCCCGGGTGGTTTTGAGTGTGGAACTGGGTGAGTTAGTTGCCGGTTTAACAGGGTGGTCTGGCGTTAGAATTATGCAGGATAATGTACTATGGAAACCTCCCAGAGCGAAAGCATTGGGTTATCATCAGGATAGCGCCTATTTATCCTGGTTCCGACCTTCTGATTTGTGCAGCGTTTGGATCGCGTTAGATGACACCCATGCTAATGGCGGTACGCTGGAGTTTGTGCGTGGTTCTCATAATTGGCTGCTGTCTAAGCCAGAAGGTGAGTTTCATGCTCCCAGACAATATCGTAATACAATGGAGCATGTTGCTCATCAGGCAGGAATCGTCCCGGATATTTTTCATATTGAAGTGCCGGCAGGTGGTGGCTCTGTGCATCATGGTTATACCTGGCACGGTTCTGGTCAGAATAATGGCCTGACCCCACGGCGAGCTTTGGTATTACACGCCATGCAAAGTGAAGTGGAGTACCAGCCTGAACATTTTGCTGAGGGCATTGGGCCGGTTTATTCCCGCTATCGGCGTTTGGCAGATAATAAAATGGATGAGAATCATTTTCCGGTTTTATGGCGAGAGGATGGTTACCGGACACCGGGGCTGGAGCAGTTTTTGTCAGTCGATTGACTGTCTCACGGCATGAGCTACGGTCAACCTGTTAAATTATCAGGTTGACCAGTGAGCCAGGCTTTATGCCATGCCAGCACACTTATTGTTCTTACCTTCTTTTTTCAATTGATCAACCGCTTTAAACAGGCGTTGTGCCTGATCATACTGTTTCTCTTTTGAACGTAATACGGCTTGTCTGTTTAGTTCAGCAATCTTTTTCTTAATGACAGAGCATGATTGTGCCGTTGTTGTTATAGCTGGTCTTGAGGTATCTGAGGTTGTATTAGCAGCTGTATTGCCTGCTTGTTGAGTCCGGCGTTGTTCTGCCAGGCGGGCTTGATGCGCTCGTCGCTGAGCAGCAATCAGGCGTTGTTGTTCTGCGGTGCGGCGTTGTGCCGCTGTTTGATTGCGGTTGCCTTGTTGGCGTTGCGCAAGCTGTTGAGCACGGCGACGTTGTTCAGCCAGGCGTTGTTGTTCCTGTTGAGCTGCGCGCTGTCGACGTTGAGCCAGTTCACGTTGCTGTTGCTGTTCCCGGCGTCTGGCTTCAGCCTGGCGTTGTTGTGCTGTCATTGGTGTTGCGCGCTGCGAGTTTCCGGCCCCTGCATTTGTGCGTGTACGCTGTGCCTGAGCACGTCTGGCCGCTGCTGCAACGCGATTTGATGCTTCTGTGGTACGGCGAACCAGAACATCGTTGCCAGCCGGGGCAGGGCCGGGTGTCATGCTGCGGTAACAATAATAGGAAATGCTGCAGTTGACAGCGTAGACATTGCTGCTGGTGATGGTGCTGAGCAGTACTCCGGCACCCAGGAGCAGAAATTTGTTGTAGCTCATGACAAGTTCCTTTGTATATTTTTGTTCAGGGTATGTGGTTTGACTCTTAATCCTCCGGAGAGTTTACCAGAAGATGGTTGGGATGAGTCAGCAGCCGGTAACCGCATATAACCATGCTATCCATTGATGGTGCAGTTACCGGCAAAATTTCTTGGAAGTATAAATTTAGTGTCCGCAATCTCCATCTGCATGTGCATGCCCATGGCTTAATTCTTCTTTAGTCGCAGCACGCACTTCCAGTACAGTAACATCAAAATGGAGCGTTTCTCCTGCTAATGGATGATTGCCATCAATAGTCACTGTGTCGTCCTGAACGGCAGCAATGGTAATTACTTCCTGGCCAGCGTTGGTCTGAGCATGGAATTGAGCACCTGGAATGAGCTGTGATTCATCGACGCCGCTAAACATTTCTTTTGAAACTTCCTGTGTCAAACGGTCATCACGTGCGCCATAAGCATCTTCGGGCGGAATTGTCACTTCTAACTGATCGCTTGCCTGTTTTCCAATCAATGCGGCTTCCAAACCCGGAATAATATTGTTTGCGCCGTGAAGATAGACAAATGGTGTTTCATTAGTCGCTTCATCAAGAATAGCACCGCTGCTATCAGTTAAAGTGTAACGTAGGCTGGCGACTGCGTTTTGTGCAATTTGCATGAAAAATATTCCTTGTTAACAACAACTATCCGGGTAGTTGTCAGAGTGTAAGTGGTAACGGTTACTACCATCCGGTGCTGTTTTAAAGCGCCGGTGTGTCCACAGGTATTGCTCAGGAAACTCCCTGACCTGTTGTTCAATAATGCGATTTATTCGCAGGGTGTCATCGGCGACGGACGCACCGGGGAAATCATTTAATGCGGGTAAGAAACGCAGTAAATAGCCATCCTTCTGCCGAACTGTGAAAAAGGGTACCACTTTTGCCCTGCCAATGTTGCTGATACGACTGGTGGCAGTATTTGTCGCAGCTTCAACGCCAAAAAAGGGAGTGAGCAGGCTATTTTTCTGGTCAAAATGCTGATCTTGAGCATACCAGACAACATGTTTTTGCTTCAGGCTATGTAGCATAGTACGGATGTTATCGCGTGAAATCGCTTTGCCATAGCGTTTAGCCCGAAGTGCTGCGACCAGTTGTTCGATGACAGGGTTTTGGTGAGGGCGGTATACGACGTGTAATGGAAGATGAGGTGAAAGCATGCGGCCCCCCAGTTCCAGACTGGTAAAATGTGCACTGAGTAATACAACTCCACCATCCCGACGAGCGTTTTGCAGATGCTCAAGACCTTCGATATGCGTCAGATGTCCCAGCGCCTTCTTCTTCCCCCACCAGCTCAGTGCTGTTTCCAACAGTCCCTGTCCAAGAGAAATGAAGTGCCTGCGGTTTAGCTGAGAACGCTCTGTGTGGCTTAATTCCGGAAAAGCCAATTCCAAATTGACACAACAGACATAACGGCGGCGCTTCAATATATGAAACATAAGAATGCCAAATTGTTTACCCAGCCACATTTGGACTGACCATGGGAGCTGTACTATCAGCCATAAGATTCCCATGCCAAACCAGGTAAGCCAGTGGCGTGGGTGTAACAGGGAGATCGAAGTACGCTTAGTCATGTAGAACTAAAGATTAGCAGGGATTAGCGCTAAATACTGCCTGACTGCAGTTTCGGGACTAAAATCCCGGGAAAAGGGAACGAGGAAGTGATCAGGTTTTTCAACAAGCTCCTGAATTTTAGTTGCTAATGCCTGTTTATCATTAACGGGTACCAGATTTTTTGCAGGTAGAATTTCACCTGGCCCTGAAGGGCAGTCTGTACTAATGACCGGAATGCCTAATGTAATTGCTTCCAGTATAACCATACCCAGGCCTTCATAGTCTGAAGATACGATCATGCCTTTGGCATTGGCAATTAATGGGTAAGGATTGGCGTGAAATCCTGCAAAAATAACCCGTTTATCTATCCCCAGTTTATGGGCTAGCGTCGTGCAATCTTCAAATAATGGCCCCTGCCCAACCAGTGCGAGGGGGAAGCTAATCTGGCTGGCAGCATAGGCTTTTAGTAGTTTATCGTGTCGTTTGGCTCGGTTAAATTTACCAACGTGTATCAGGTAGTCTCCATTGGGTATTTTTGCATCTGCAGAATTTTGGGCGCTGTTATGAATAAATTCTGTATCAGCCGGATTGTAAATAGTGATAACTTCCTGGTGCCCCGGAAATAAACGGCAGAAATCAGTTTTGACTCCCTGACTAACACAGACTACCGGTTTTTGAGTATAGATTTCTGAAAGTTGTTCTAGTTTGTGGGCGCGTTCTGCGGTTGTTCGATCATGCAGGTTTTCCTGTCTGCTTAGCGTGCTATGCATAATCAAATGCACATTAGGTAAGTTGCTAAGGCACAGGATGCGGTCAGCGGGAAGCAAGTTGGATAGCACAAGGTCTGGAGTGCCGCGTGTCTGTCGGCGAATAAATTTATCCAGTAATGGGGCCAGAAGCCTGCCGCGCCATTTCCGGGGAATCCAGCGCAAGTATTGCAATGGAAAGATATGTACCTTCAGTTTTTGTGATGACGGCAATTCACGGAAACGCTTAAAACAAACGATATGGCAACGATGTCCTTGTGCGATGAACTGGTCTGCTAAAGTGATGACAACTCGCTCTGCACCATTGCCCTTGAGATCGTTGATAACCAGAACAATGGTTTTCATTGCTTAATCCGTGTCCGAAGTCTGTGCAAAATTAAATGCACTTTAGAGGAAGTCATCGGTGTGTAGTTCAATTGGGCGTTTGACACTGTGGTTCATGACAGAAACCTGGCGCCAGCCCATGCGTAGCTGGGATAACAAACGGCGTTTACGGAAATTGATTTTGCCCCGTAAAGGGATGTAGTCCATTTCGGGTTTTTCTTCGCTTGAGATTGAGGATTGTGTCTCAAATCGATTAATTACCCCGTAGGTTTCGCACTGATCCAACTGGATGATGGCTGCCGGTTCCAACTGAAATGAGCGTAATTCATACGTGCTGGAGATAAAGGCATCAGCTAAACCCGGTGATTGGCTTTTGGCTTTGGCCAATAGTATTTTTGCTCCTGATGGCCAGAGTATGTAACCTGCTGCTCCTGTACGATCCTGATATAGTGGGACTAAATGATAGTCTCCCAATAGTTCCTGCCTTTGTTTAGCCACAATTTTTTTACGCCCCCTAACTTCCAGTGTTACTAAGTCGCAATCATTGTGCTGTTCTAGTTCTCTAAGTAATACGGGAACGTGGCGCGATAACATAGCATCGTCTTCCAGAATCAGGGCTGGCTTATTGCGTTTTAGTACAGCCTGCCAGGCTTTATGGTGACTAAGGTAACAGGCAATTTCTGTTTTGCGTAGTGGCCTCTCCCAACCCAGTGCAAGGTGGTAGTGGGCACGTTCATGAACATGGCTGGTTGAAACTGCGCGGATAATTTCAAAATCTAAACCGAGACGTTTCATTTGCTGTTGTTGGAATTCAAGCCGGTCAGTTGACTCGGGCAGGTTAATCACCAGAATTTGCATGAGTGTTTTTTACCACCAGGCGGTTTTCCGGCGAGTATGACGCTCACGGAATCGCTGGTATACAGTGTCTTCAGATTGTAAACGTTGAAAAATTTCAGTCAGCAAGCTGCCTACCGGGTGAAGTTTTGCAATATCATCAATACGCCAGCGCATATTGCGCAGAGTATCATCAGTACCCACTGCGAAAGCGGATGTTCCATCCATTAAGTTTACACGGCCGGATGTTAACCTTGCATGACGTTCAGGGTCATCCTGCAGGTTCTCTGCCTGTTGTAAAAAACGCTCGCTCTCCTGCATTTTGACTGTATTGAATAGAATAGTGGCATTAAGGGCAAGAGCGCGCACTAATGGCTCCTGGGCATAGTCCGCGAAAGTATCAGCCGCAGAAATCAACCAGCGGGTATTGAGGTGTTTGAGTAAATACGATTGCTCCTGCTCCCATAGTGTTGTAAAACGACGAAAGTTTTCCTCTGCCTTGTATTCCCGTCGTATCATTACAATTAAGCTCGCATGATAATGCAGCAATTCACTGTTTCCGGCAAACTCCGCACGTAAATTTTTCAGGTGTTGTGTAATATCTTTTTCAGCACCATGGGTATAGTCCGGTTCATTGCCCGGGATCATGGTATTTTTAAGCTGTTGCAGCTCTTTGTTAAGCTGGTTGTTTGCTGCTTTGCCCGCACCAAAACGTTTGCGGTGTTGGTTAAAAGAAAGCAGGCGCTCCAGGCGGTTTTTTTTTCTTACCGACATAAAGGTTCCTGAGTGCTCCCGGTTTATTTCCAGTGTTCCGCTACCCAGGAAGTTGGGCGTACCGGGCGATACCATTTATGTGTGATGCCCTGTATCGCTTCCTGAGGTTCCGGATGACCGTGGAAGATAATAATTTTGGCTCCTTCCGGGATGTCTGCAGCCTGGAAGTAGCTGAAAGGCCAGGTTTTCATGCAGTGGTATTTGAAGCTGGGGCACCATTTTTCAGGCCAGAAGGTCAATTGTCCCTGTTGTCGGATTTCTGCGGATAAATAGGCCTGTTCATTGCGGTATTGCTGTTGGATATTGGCAAATTCCCGCCGAAACTTTTGTAGCACTGCTTCATGTTGACCAACTCTGAAACGGTAAACGGATGAGTTGCCTATCATACGACGACGCAGTTTTGCGTCCTGTATAATGGCAAAGTCTGCCGGATAGCTGAAAAGGCTATCAATATTGTCTACAATAACTACATCCAGATCGAGAAATAACACATCACCACTTAAGCCGCCCAGATTTGCCTGTAGCGTTGTTAGTTTATTCCATCCGCGTTCGGGCGCACCGGAAGGCAGATCCAGATGGGGGAGTTCGCAGATTCTTATCCGGGAATCAATACCATTGGCATTATCAGTAAAGCAACTCAATTGAAAGGGGAGTGTAATATTGCGGCTGATCATGTTGAAAAGGGTATTTACATACTCAGCACCATACTTGTTGCCCCATTTCATGCAGATAATGTTTACCGGTAAGTCCATAAATGTGCTGGTTACTGCAGAAAATCAATGGCTGTAGAAGGAAGCATGAGGATACACGGTGATAATGTGTAAAACCAGATGAAGGGAGAAGGTTTTAACAGACAAAATAAAGTTTTGTAGAAGGAGGGCGACCGGAACCGTTGAAACCGCACGAAAGAGACCGTTGTGTGTGGCGATTAAACATTATTCGCAGGTACCCGGCCTCTCCCAAACTGCTCATTAGTTGTTGTTCTTAAGGCGGTTTCCGCAAGTCAGTTATTTATTATCCATGCAGAACCTGACTCCCGGCTGAGCAAGCTTAACGTTAGCTTGATTTCTAATGTGTTTTTTCGTTAATGATGTGAATTAGCTTGCGTGCCGTTACAATAGAAGGTGATAGGTAACGTGGCAGAAGTTATCAGCCCTTAAAATCCGGACATACTTGAGGATTTGGGTGAAAAGGGCCTGCTGATTTTCGTCAGTGGGCTTAATATAATTCAGCGAAAGGAGACATAAATGAAAATTAATAATGTAGCAGCTGGTAATGCAATTAACTGGTTTAAGTGTGGTTGGAAAATCTTTTCATCAGACATGGTGAACTGGGTGTTGATGGCGGTCATATTTGTGATTGCGATTTTCCTGTTGAGTTTCATCCCTCTATTGGGCGTGTTCTTGGTTTACCTTATTTTGCCACTCATGCAGGCGGGTATGATCTATGCTGCTAAAAAGGCATCTGAGGGTGAATCGATTAACCTCAATGACCTGTTTGCTGTTTTCAAAATGGACAATAAGCGTGGTGCTCTCATTGCTTTGGGTGGGATTATGCTGGCGACCATGTTTGTACTGGCAATTGTAAGTGTGCCCTTTGTTGGGGGGGCGATGATGAGTTCCATTGATGAAATGCCAGCGACAGGAGCACCGGCATTACCATCATTTGGAGCTGGTGGGCTTGTTTTTGTGTTTATTGTGGGCATCTTACTGGCAATGTTATTTTTCTATGCGCCCGCCTTGATTCTTTTACGCAATATGGGCGTTATCGCCGCGATCAAGACCAGTTTTTCTGCCGCCTTGAATAATCTTCTGCCCTTTATCCTGTTCCTGGTGATCTATGCGGTACTTTCAGTGATCGCAGCTATCCCTTTTGGTTTGGGCTTTCTGGTATTGCTGCCAGTCGTAATGGCAGCCAGCTATTGTAGCTATCGGGATATTTTTGCCTGAATTACCATTAAGTGAGTTGGCGCCGTTTTCTCTATTCTCTGGCCTGGTACTGTTTGGTGCCAGTGCTTCTGTTACGTCTGTTACTAAGAAGTAGAGGAAATAAAGCATACCAGCAACGCTGGGCCGAGCGTTTCGGTATGGTTGCCCCTTTGCAATCTGATAAATGTCAGGTCATTTGTTTACACGCTGTCTCAGTGGGTGAAGTGATGGCAGCTCGCCCGTTGATAGAGGGCTTGCTCAGTGAAAAACAGGACTACCGTTTATGGATCACCACAACAACGCCTACCGGATCTGAAACAGTTAAGCGTCTCTTTGGAGATGATGTTGAACATAGCTATTTACCATATGACTTACCCGGTTCTGTAAAGCGTTTTTTATCACGGGTTAGACCGACTGTATTTCTTGTGATGGAAACAGAACTCTGGCCTAACTTATATGCTGCTTGTAAGCAAAATGCTATTCCATTGCTGTTGTTGAATGCCCGGTTATCATCACGTTCTGCCAGACGCTATCTGAAACTGAAAAACTTAGTAGCCGAAACTCTCAGTGGTGTAACTCGTGTGATGGCTCGAAGCGAGCAGGATGCTCAGCGGTTTCGGTTATTATCTTCTACTGCCTCAATTGAGGTTGTGGGGAATATAAAATTTGATCTGGCTGTTGATAACGATATTGTGCAGCGGAGTAAGGCGATTCGGCAGCAATTAACGGGTAGGCCGATATGGTGCGCTGGCAGCACACATCAGGGTGAAGAAGAATTGTTGTTGAAAGTGCATGCCCGCTTGTTGAGCCAGTTTCCTGATTTGTTATTGATTTTGGTGCCACGCCACCCCGAACGTTTTGATAGTGTTGCTGAGTTATGTGAACAGTCCGGATTAGTTTATGTTCGCAGGAGTGAAAAAGATCTTCCATTAAATAATCACAATGTTTTCCTTGGCGATAGTATGGGGGAGTTATTATTGTGGTATGCCTCAAGTGACTTAGCTTTTATTGGAGGTAGTTTGGTCAAGGTGGGGGGGCATAATCCTCTGGAAGCTCTTGCTTTTGGCGTTCCGGTTTTAAGTGGCTGTTATGTTGATAATTTCCCGGATATGTACCCTTTATTAGTTGCCAGACAAAGCGCAAGGCTTGTTGAATCTGCAGAAGAAATGCATAAATATGCTACACAATGGTTAGGGAATGCCAATGACCGGTTATCTTCTGGTCAGGCTGGAGTCGCTTTTTTGCGAGAGAATAGAGGTACGGTCAGACGATTGCTGGATGCAGTTGATGTCTGTCTCCAGGGGCATTAAGACCCTCCCAATGTAATAAACAATTGAGGCAATAATGAAAATTACGACTTTTGCAGGCATGATTTCTGTATTACTGCTACCAATGCTGTTAATTGGTTGTAATGACAAGGAAAAGAAAACACCTGTTGTTGCTAATGCGGATACCACTCCCGCTGCTGTTATTGAAGATGAGCAAAAAACTGATATTCAGCCAGAGGCTCCGGCGGTTGAGGTGGTCGAAAATTATGATGCTCATCCGGGTAAAGCGCTGCATGACGCAAACTGTATCAGTTGTCACGATACAGGAGTGTATACACGGGAAGACCGTAAAATTGGTGATTTCCCCAAGCTTTTAGCACAGGTGAAGCGCTGTGATGCAAATCTGGGTTCAAGATTGTTTGATGAAGAAATTGAACAGGTTGCTGATTATCTCAATAAAGCTCATTACAAATACGAAAAACAGTGAGTTATATCGTCAAGATTGAAAATACACCTTACCAGTTTGAAGTTATGACTGGTGAAAGTGTTTTGCAGGCTGCTTTGCGCCAAAACATTGACATGCCCTGGGGGTGTGGTGATGGCATGTGTGGCGTGTGTATGGGGCAAGTTGTTAAAGGAGAGATAAACTACCCGGGTGGCCCACCACTGGCTTTATTTGAGGAAGATGCTGAACAAGGCAAAGGTTTGTTTTGTGTTGGCCATCCCTGCAGTAATTTGGTGTTGAATGTTCCGGAAATGAACAGTTAACAATTACAGGTTTTATCTGTTAATAAGCTCTTTCCACGGTCGGTCATTGATTAACAGATCCCTGATCGCCGCGTTGCCCGCATCATCCAGTGATAAAAGTATCTTTCCATGATTGTTCTGTACATGCTTTTCTAACAGTTTTGCATGTTGTTCGGGGATATAGAACCTTTCTAAGCCGGTGACAAAGCGTGCATCGTTATTACAATTGCCGCGGATGAATTGTGTGCAACTCTCTGGTAATTCGTCGCTGGGAAATATTTGTCGCTCTGGAGACAGGCATACAACAGCGTCTATATCACTGGCAGGGCAGGTGTTATTTTCTGCGATGCCATAATCAATCTCATAGATCAGGTAGTGTCCCGACAATAAGTCACGTGGGTCAAAGCCTTTAATGGGTAACAGGATTGTATCGCCGGTTTCGCGTTGCTGATGGTGTACCCAGGCTTGTGTTGCCAACAGTGCTATCGGGAGCAGGAGTGCAAGTGTCAACGTCCAACGATTTTTCAGAACAGAATGGCTCATTCGTGTAGCTCCTCACTCCAGCGGCGTAAGCGTCCCCGGCTTTTATACCAAAACCAGGCGATGCCGATGATCATCAGGCCAGACATGATTAATCCAACGCCTGTCGCAGCAAGTCCTCCCATTGCCTGGAAATAGAGAATGACGAAGCGTAGTCCAATCAGAAATGTAATGAGGTTGAATGTTTTATGGTGACCACTGTTTCCGGCATGAGTAGCATATAAAAATAAAATAAAAATGGTCAGGAAGGGTGCCCGGATATCATCTGCAGTCCAGAATGTTGCACTGTTACCCTGTTGAAGGGCATCGTAGCCATAGCGGGTATTGCCATCAAACAGGATGTAAGGGTGATAGTAAAGCAGCAATAATACAATGATACCGATTAGTAAGCTTTTGTTGAGCGCCTTGTAATCAGGGCGAATCAAAATAATGATGGTTAAAATAGCTGCAGAGATATAGGCGGGAATATACCAGGCAAGCTCATATTCCCTCATTTCTCCTCCGGAGCGCATAACGTCAATGACAACCAAAGCAATTAAACCCGATACCTGGAACCAGAAGAAGAAGCTGCTTTGGAAGTGTTTCAGCGGCTGACTAATCTGCGTTAGGCTATAACAGGTTGCTGCCAACAGTGGTGCAAAAAGAAAAAGTGCAGGTATTTTTTCATAGGCCTGGGTGATATCTCCGGAGGCAAAAGAAACACCTGACCAAACACAGGCATGCAAAAATAGCGTAGCCCAGAGGAAATAAATAAATAATTGTCGTGCAAATAAGACGATAGGTAGCGTGATAGCAGACCATAGTAATAGAGCGTGATACCAATGGCCGCTTAATTGGTAGATTTGAGCGATCAAGCCTATGGTTGCTAAGCAGAGAACAATGAATCCGCAGATAAGAGCATCAAGCCAGCGACTTTGTGGTTTGCCGTAATGATAAAAGATACCGACCGCCAGTACGGCTAAAAGAAGGAAGTCTGCAGCCAGTTTCAATAAGTCGGGTATCAAAGCCCAGTTTGCAGCGATCAGTGAAATGATCCCGAGGCCAATGATAGAGGTTCCGAGAATCAACAGGCTGTATAACCACCAGCTGCTACTGTTATCACTGGCACTTACCTCTTCATATTGGCTGATTGACTGTAGTTGCTCAGCGGAAATTAACCCCTGTTCCAGCCATATTTTCAATTTTTTTTCTATGTTTGCCACACCCGAAATGCCTTTGGTCTGGAGATCTTAAAGTTTGTTACAGTTTATTTTGTTCCCATAAGTCAGCATTATCCACCCATTTTACGGCTCCTGCACATAAAAATGCACATATAAGAGCTATGGCACCAAATAGTGTTGAGTTGGTAAAGATCAGTAATAAGCCTGCCAGACAGGCTGTGATTAGTTCCAGGCGAACAGCAGCGTTCCTGTTATGTACCGGCCATAGAACAGATCTTGCCCAGATAGGAATTTTTTTCCATTCTTCGCTTGTCTTGTCCAGCATGTCACTTTTATCATCGTTGGAAGTCAATTTTAATTTTACCAGTGTTAGACTGACTCGGTCAGTGTTGAGCTATTTATTTTCAGAAATCTTTAGGGCTTTATTCGTTTCTGGCTGTTGTATAGCTTGCTGAAGTTTGATTTTTTAACTTTCTGATACAATGATTGTCTAATCATGTCTAAACCAATGTAGCGAAATGATCATGACCCCTAATTTCAAAACCCAATTAATGGCATGCGTTGTCTTCGTTGCTTGCAGTGCTCCTGTAGCTAATGCAGGCTTACTTGAGGATTTTGCTGCGATGTTTAACCTGGTGCCTCAGTCACCAAAACCCGCTGCAGAAAATATACCAGAGGCCGAACCTGAAAAAACGGTTGTGGTAAAGCCTGATGCATCTGTCAAGACTGTTCCTGCAGAAGGTGCCACGGTGAAAGCAGATCAACCCACTGTTCAGGCGCAGAGTCAGTCTACGGGCAAGCCCTCTCAAAAAGAGCTGGATGAGATGTTGTGGCTTGCTGCGTTACAGGGAAATGATGGCCGTATACGCGGTTTAGTTGAGCAAGGTGCGAATCCGGCGTCAGGCACCAAACATGGAGAAACACCGCTCCATGTGGCTGCATCACGTGGGCATTTAAAGCCTATTATTTACCTGGCAAATCATGGTGGTTCAGTTAATGCACGTACTGATAATGGTTGGACGCCTCTGCATCATGCTGCGCGATTTGGGCATCTGCAGGCGGTAAAATATCTGTTGCATATGGGAGCTATTCCCCATATCCGTACAAATGATAAAGGCCGGAAGAGTCCGATGGAAATGGCTGTGGATAATGGGTATATCGACATTGCGCTGCTATTTGGCTATCGACCAAAGTGAGG
This sequence comes from Thiolinea sp., assembly GCA_049614265.1. GTDB lineage: Bacteria > Pseudomonadota > Gammaproteobacteria > Thiotrichales > Thiotrichaceae > Thiolinea. The sequence continues at coordinate 1,702 of JBMZDK010000053.1, read as the reverse complement.
GCTTTCAGCGTAAGAAATAGCACCTGATCACAATGGATTTGCTGTCAGGTGTTGCTGAGCATTTCGTTTGGCATGAGAAGATTGGTGCTGGGGCTATCGTTTTGCGTCAATATGCCACTTCTTCAGCGTCGGATATACTGAATGCTATTGATGGAGTGATTTCGCTTTCTCCTTTACGCCATATGCAGACCCCGGGTGGTGGCAGAATGTCAGCTGCAATTAGTGCCTGTGGTGATTATGGCTGGATTTCAGATCAACAGGGTTATCGTTACTCAGCAGTTGACCCGCAGACCGGGCTTTCCTGGCCGGAAATTCCTGAAAATTTGTATGCGCTGGGGCAGAAGGCAGCCGCAGAAGCAGGTTTTACCGGCTTCGAACCCGATGTGTGTCTGATTAACTGCTATGAACCGGGTGCTAAAATGGGTTTGCACCAAGACAGAAATGAACAGGATTTTTCAGCCCCAATTGTGTCTGTTTCCTTAGGGTTGCCGGCAACTTTTCAGTTTGGTGGTCGCAAGCGTTCGGATAAACCCTTGAAAATTCCACTACAGCATGGTGATGTGGTGGTTTGGGGAGGAGAGTCCCGCCTGAATTTCCATGGTGTGTTAACCGTTCGAAAGGGTTTTCATTCGTTAACCGGGAGTCGACGGTTTAATTTAACTTTCCGTAAGGCATACTGAAATCATTGCTTGTATTACTTTCCAGATAAGTTCTTTGAGTTATGTTGATGTATAACTCCGGCCTCTAACAAAGTCAGTGGCGCAGGCTGCCAAATCTGCTCGTGTTTTGATTGATATACCCGCTCAAGAAACTGTTTGCTGATGCCGCGTTCTAAATAGTAAAGGCGATCTTTTTCCTGCTCAGCCTCAATGCTTTTAATTTGTAAGGGTTGTAGTCGTTCCAGTTTATATTGGTGGAAGCCAATCTTACCATTTGGGCCAAGGGTGCGCTGGTTACCTGCCATAAAGACAATAGGGCAGGCAGAATTACAGTGCTTTTCTACATGCGTATTTAAGTTGTGTTTGCGTATGTTCAGGGCGAGTGCACGAGCCGCAAAGACAAGGCCGCCATTGCTCTCCAGTAATACTGTTTGAATAGACCTGTGTTTGGCCAGCAGATAAGCCAGGTCTGTGTTATGAGTGAAATCTAATTCGCCGTGTAAATGAACGACGGTATCGTTCTGACTTAACGTAGGTAACGGTCGGGTGCGTAATGATTCTGATGTTATTTTTGCGGGAGGGCCGGCCGATATATCCAGAGTGTGGATGACGGCAAGACTAATACTTATGCCGACGACAGCATAAGCGAACCAGAGCAGAGACGTATCGCCATAGTCCTTGAAATGACGGTCTGAGGTTCTGAGGGCACCGGTTACCTGCCAAATGAGAATAATGCTGCTAAGCGTAATCAGGGGGATGGATAAGAGCCGGTAGCCGGGGTGCTCGATTAAGCCTATTAGTAAGCGCAGGGTGAACAGGTTAATGAAGATAGCCAGCCAATAAGGCACCCGGCCATACCAATGATCGCTGATAAAACCTTTTAAGCTGCTAGAAACAAAACGGGCCATCCTCAAAGCATAGCGGATAGCCCGGTATAAATCGAATTGGTCGTTTAAGCCTATATCAGGATGGCGCAAGCCCCCGCAGGCGCTCGGAACGTCTGCGCAGTAATTCCACCATTGTCAGCAGGCCAATAGAAAGAA
>JBMZDK010000052.1:0-19075 GCA_049614265.1 Thiolinea sp. | reverse complement strand
TTAGCTTGTGCGGGTGAAGTTTCTGAGTCATCCCCTGTTGTTGTTGCCAGTGTTTCAGTCGTGCCTGAATATTGCGTACCGAAATACGTCTGCGCTGTTGACTGACAAATAAAGCGTGCTCTGCCACATCACATAATTCACCCCTGACTTCCAGCCAGGCATTCAATGCTTTGATGGCTAATTTACCTACTGGTACATCACGCTGTTTGTTGCCTTTCCCGGTTACTCTGACGATTCGTTGCTGTAAATCAAGGTCGGCAAGATTCAGCCCGGCCAGTTCGGATAAACGTAAACCAGATGAATAAAATAATTCCAGTATGGCGCAGTCGCGAAATTCCAAGGGGTTTGCCGGCTGTATTGTGAGAAGAAAATCAATCTGTTCCGCACTAAGAGTTTCTGGAAGTTGCCTGGTCTGTTGTGGCGGCCTGATGCTTATTGCCGGGTTGGCAGCAATTTGTTGTGTACTGAGGAGCCAGTTATAAAAGTGGCGGATAGAGGAAAGTTTACGCTGAAGAGATTTGCCTGCCATGCCTTTGCGGTGTAGTTGGCTAATCCAGTGCTGAATGACCAGCTCCGGAACCTTTCTCAGGTCTGAGGTTGATTCTGTTATGGCTGATGTGACTTGTTGCTGGGCAGGGTCTTGTAACCAGGTCGCAAAACCGTCAAGGTCACGCAAATAGGCGTCAATTGTTGGAGGGGCGCAGCGTTTTTCTGTGCGTAGATAATGTTCGTATTGTTGTCGCAGTGAGTGTTGCACAAACTCAGGAACGACCGCCTGATTCTACCGGACGAACAGCAGGCTCCAGGTGCAGTGATAAGGCACGTGATACCAATTCGCCGAGTTGTGTCAGGAATAATGTCCCCATGCCGGGGTGAAAGCGATCAGGGTTATGACTGCCTAATGCCAGCACACCGATGGCCCGGGCTTCATAAAGTGGAATCAACACCGCAGATTTAATTGCTTCGCTATTCTCACCAAAGAGGAAAGTCTGTTGCTTCGGGCGCAGGCGGCCACAGACAGGTTGGCGCTTCTGGAACAGGCCTGACATCATGCGCAGGGCGTTATCGTCCGGATCAATAAAATACAGACTGTTACCACAAGCATTGCCACGGCCGATGAGTCGCATGACCACATTATCAGCATCAAATTCAGAGCACATGGTATCGCGGCAGGTTGCCACAACGTCATCCAGATTGTCGCAGCTCATCAACTCCAGTGAAAGATGATGAAGGCTGCCAACGACTCGTTCACTATCACGGGCAGCGGCCAACAAGCCTTCCAGTTGGCGGCTCATTTGCAGTTGGCTGTTGCGCTGGCGGTCAACTAAGCGTTCCAGTAATGAAATGGCTTCGCCGGTATGCGGATGCGGGATCGATAATTCGTCCAGCAATTCCTCATGTTGCTGGAAGAAGTCTTTATGCTGTTGCAAGTAGTTTGCAATTTGTTCTGAGGTGATTTGATCGCCGGTGGTTGCGCTCATAGTTCGATATTTCCCGAAAATACGTGTTCTGTCGGGCCGGTCATCATTACGGGGTGTTGTTCCCCTTGCCAGCTAATTTTTAACCGCCCGCCAGGTAAGTCTACCTGAACCTGTTCAGACAACAAGCCCTGAATACGCCCTGCGACTACTGCTGCGCAGGCACCGGAACCACAGGCCAGTGTTTCAACTCCGCCACGTTCAAAAACCCTGAGCCGGATATGTTGCGGGGAAACACATTGCATAAAACCAATATTAGCCTTTTCCGGGAATACCGGATGCACTTCGAGTATTGGCCCCAAAGTTTCTACTGGTGCAGTTTCAACATCATCTACCCGGATGACACCATGAGGATTGCCCATAGATACCGCAGCCAGTTCAATTGTCTGATCTTCAAGTTCTATATTATATAAGGTTTGCAGTTGACTGGAAATGAATGGAATTTTGTCCGGATCAAATTCCGGTATTCCCATATTAACGGTCACCTGATTATCAGCTTCAACATTAAGGACGATTTTTCCGCCGCTGGTCATGACAGGAATCGTAGTTTTTTCTGTTAATCCTTGATCACGTACAAAACGGGCAAAGCAGCGGGCCCCATTTCCGCATTGTTGTACTTCACCTCCATCGGCATTAAATATGCGATAGCGGAAATCGGCATCTTCACCATTATAGGCTTCCACCAGGAGCAATTGATCGCAGCCAATACCCAGATGGCGATTAGCTAAAAACCTGACTTGCTCGGTTGTTAAGTTGATTTCCTGCGCAATGCCGTTGAGCATAATAAAATCATTGCCTAACCCGTGCATTTTTGTGAAGCGTAGATTTGCCATTGGTAAAGTGTCTTGCAGCCTTAATTTTACAGTATACAAATATCTGGCGAGACGGCAATTTTGATGCTAAGGTATCCGTTGTTTAGCATTCGCTAATATTGATTTTGATTAACTGAAATCAGGAGAGGAAAATGACCGATTTCAATAGTGAATTAGATGCGCGTGGTCTGAACTGCCCGCTACCAATTCTGCGTACTAAGAAATCTATGAATGGCATGGCTGCCGGAGAAGTTCTGAAAATTGTCGCGACTGACCCCGGTTCCGTAAAAGATATGGAAGCCTACGCCAAGCAAACTGGCAACGATATTGTTGACAGTAGTGAAGATGGTGGTGAGTTTACTTTCTACATTCGTAAGAACTGAGGAAAGCCACTGCCGCAGAAAGGCACCCTGGTGGTGCCTTTTTAGCTGTAATTCGAAGTGTTTCTTACTGATGGCTGTTGTTCAGACTTCTGCAAATAGTTAATACCAGTTTAGCCGCAGCGTTTTTGATCGAAGCCTAACGACCTGCTGTAAACTGACCTAGCTGTTCCAGTAAAGTTGTTGCATACGCCCCCGGTGGCAGTTCAAATTCCAGCTGTATAGCTGTATGATCCAGCACCTCGAAATGGATGGAGCCGGTGTTTATACGCAAGGCGCGGCGTTCCTGTTTGAGTCCCTGTTTTTCAAGTCCCTGACAAAATATCGGAAACTGGTTGGCAATGGCCTGTTCTAATTCAGCACATGCTTGCTGGCTTGGTAGTTCACCACGTCCCCACATCACTCCACTGGGATGGATATTCATATTTATGAGGCGTTGGCTAATATCATCGCTACCATCATCAGTGAACCAGCCGTTACCCCCGTCAAACATAAAGACATCTCCCTCCAGGTATTGATTCCAGTTGTCTTGTTCAATGCGCTGAGAAAGCACATGGTTAAAAATCCAGGAACGTGCAGCGGAAAGATATAGGCTGCGTTGGTTACGTTGTTTGGGTTTAAACTCGCCATTAAACCATCGTTCTGCTTTATGGAGATTGCCGTGGTTATGTCCAAAGCGCTGTGCACCAAAATAATTGGGAATGCCCTGGGTGCTGATTTGTCGTGAAATATCTGCAGCTTTTTCTGTGTCACCGCTCACTTCCCGTAATACCAGAATAAACCGATTGCTACTTAATGCGCCGCGTTTTAGTTTTTTATCATGTCGCTGGCTATCCAGAATTTCGATTTCTCCCGGTAAATCTGCAAAATCCGGATCAGCCATGCCGGGTAATTGCAGGCTAAACCATTGCGTTGTAACAGCGTGACGGTCTTTGAGGCCGGCATAGCCCGCGTCTTTCGCCGGAATTCCTGCAGATTGTGCCAGCTGTTTGGCCACCCAGTCGGTATTCGCACCGGTTTTTTTTACTTTTAGCCAAAGGTGTTCCCCCTTTCCTGACAAATCGATTGCCATTTGTTCATCGACAATAAAATCTTCCGGTTTGACACGAAATTTTCCTTGTAACGGAGCTGAGTAAGCCCGGGCGAAACGGGTGTTGGTGTAGGTATTCATGGTGGGAAACTATAACAGGGTAAAGGAGAAAGGTATTAACTAAACTGTTGGGTTTTCCGCTATTATCCCCGCCATGAAATATCAAGACTTACGAGACTTTATCCAGCAACTGGAACAAATGGGCGAACTGAAGCGGATTAGTGCCGAAGTAGACCCTTACCTTGAAATGACCGAGATTGCTGACCGTGTGTTGCGTGCTGGTGGCCCGGCTTTGTTATTTGAAAACCCCAAAGGCCATTCGGTACCGGTACTGGCAAATCTGTTCGGTACACCACGCCGGGTAGCACTGGGAATGGGTGAGGAATCGACGGAAGCGCTACGTGAAGTGGGTAAGTTATTAGCGTTATTGAAACAGCCTGATCCGCCGAAAGGTTTTAAAAGCGCCCTGGAAACACTGCCGGTTTTCAAAAAAGTCTTTGATATGGCACCGAAGAAAGTACGTAAGGCCGCCTGTCAGGATATTGTGTTGGAAGGAGATGAGGTTGACCTTAGCACAATACCGGTACAGCACTGTTGGCCGGGTGATGCTGCGCCTTTGATTACCTGGGGATTAGTCGTAACTAAGGGGCCGGATAAAAAACGGCAAAACCTGGGGATTTACCGGCAGCAGGTTATTGGGAAAAACCGCGTCATTATGCGTTGGCTATCACACCGGGGGGGAGCATTAGATTTTCGTGACTGGCAGCAGACACATCCCGGTGAGCCGTTTCCGATTGTTGTAGCGCTTGGTGCTGATCCGGCGACCATTTTGGGCGCAGTCACTCCTGTGCCGGATAGTCTATCTGAATATGCTTTTGCCGGTTTGTTACGTGGCTCGCGTACTGAGTTGATTAAGGCAATAGGGTGTGATTTACAGGTGCCTGCATCAGCAGAATATGTGCTGGAAGGTTATTTGTATCCGGATGATATGGCCCCTGAAGGCCCGTTTGGCGATCATACCGGTTATTACAATGAAGTGGATAATTTTCCGGTATTTACGATTGAACGCATTACTCACCGTAAAGATCCGATTTACCACAGTACTTATACCGGCCGCCCACCGGATGAACCGGCAATTTTGGGTGTGGCACTGAATGAGGTATTTGTTCCCATTTTGCAGAAGCAATTTCCGGAGATTGTGGATTTCTATTTACCACCGGAAGGCTGTTCTTACCGGATGGCGGTGGTCAGTATCAAAAAGCAGTACCCCGGCCATGCCAAACGCGTGATGATGGGGGTTTGGTCATTCCTGCGTCAGTTCATGTATACCAAGTTTATTATTGTAGTGGACGACGATGTGGATACCCGTAGTTGGGAAGACGTGATCTGGGCGATGACAACACGGATGGATCCGGCACGTGACACAACAATGGTTGAACACACACCAATTGATTATCTGGATTTTGCTTCACCGGTTTCCGGCTTAGGCTCAAAGATGGGCATGGATGCCACGAATAAGTGGGAAGGCGAAACCACTCGTGAGTGGGGAACGCCAATTGTAATGGATGAAGCAGTTAAGCAACGTGTTGATGCGCTTTGGGGGGATCTGGGGCTTTAGCAGGGGCAATTTATACTGAGCTTCATCATGTGAGGTAAGCTGAGAATATATCCTGTACATTAACCCGTGCCCGCAGTTTCGCCGCCAACAAATACAATCCGCCTAATTTACGGTGCAAAAATAATGCATCTGCGGGTGGTGTGTGCCAGTGTTCTTTTTCTGTACTCAGTTCCAGGCCAACGTCGCGTATTCGCCCTGCCAGATTGCTATTGCCAAAATCATACTCTCCACTAAAGCAAAGTGGTTCGCAGGCTTGCTGAAATACATGGATAACTGCTGCTCTTTGTTCTGGCCTGATGTAGTCACCAAAAAAGCCAATACTTTCTGCGGCGGCATTCATTTGTTCCTGGTTCTGTGTCAGTGCGCCGCTCATGAGTGAGCGATAGGCTTCAGTAATCGTTTCCGGGTATTCACGTGTTGCGCCAAAGTCGAGCAAAATCAGCTGTGCAGAGTCACTGTTATATTGATAATTAGCGAAATTTGGATCAGTCTGGATTAAACGGAATTCGAAAATTTCTCGACACAATAACTCCAGTAATAATCTGATAACACGGTCACGTGTTTCTTGTGTAGCACCACTCAGTGACTCTACGGGAACGCCTTGCAAAAACGACATGGCTAAAATATCAGGGGTACAAAAGTCTTCATGGACATCCGGCAGAATAAAATCTTTATTCTCTGCCAATAAGGTTTGGTAGCGCCTGATCCAGCTTGCTTCTAATTTATAATCTGCCTCGGCATGTAACTGACGTTTCGCCTCTGAGAGTAAGGGTGCAATATCCATGTGTTTCGGTAAAAGGCCGGACACACGTAACAAAGTTGCTACGTTATCCACATCACTATTGATACTTTCACGGATGCCCGGATACTGAATTTTCAAGGCCAGGTGGCGCTCGTCTTTGGTATGGGCGGAATGTACCTGGCCGATGGAGGCGGCTGCGAGTGGTTGGAAAGAAAATTGCCGGAAGTGATTTTTCCAGTCTTTCCCCCAGTTAGTTTCCAGAATCACCGCCAATTGGCTGAGTGGCATCGGTTTAGCATCAGCTCTTAGCCGCGCTAGAATCTCGGTGAGTTCGGGGGGCAGAATGTCACCGGTGTCCATCGACATTAGCTGGCCAACCTTCATTGCTGCACCGCGTAATTGTGCCAGTTGATCGGCAACCCGTCTGGCATTTGCCGGTGTAAGTAACAACTCACTGGCTTTGGGACGGTTGCCTTTGGCTATCTGGCGTGCGCCCTCAGCCAACATGCCGCCAGCAACTGTGGTGGCCAATGAACCCAGTCTTCCAAGCCGTGATAAGCGTCCGCTGGGAACACGGGCACTGTCAGAGTCATCATGGTTTTCAGAATTTTTCATTGTTTTTTCTCAGGTTGGCTAGAATCTAAAGTGTTAAACGTGTGTGTAAAACTCGTTTGAGTTCGCCTTCGGATTTCTGTAGAGCATGCTGTATTTATTGAGATCATTCGCCGTGCTGCTTAGTATTAGTGCCTGAAAGTCTTGGTATTACAGGTGTTTTTTGTGGGTAACGCCACCCACACATATAAAAGACTGGCTCCGGGCTGGACGGTTTTTTGCACGCACCTTTGCACAATCTAATGCTGTGAGTGTATATAGGCACTTGTGAAAATAGGAATATAAGTAGCATGTCAGGGGTTTTCGGTTGGGTGTAATTTCTGATAACTCCGGCATGTATTAATAATTAATGCTGAGGGCGTGTTGTCTGATAGCCGTTAGCGCTCAAATCCGGAGTATTTATGAAGCCTTTGCCACGTCTTGCCTGGGTTCTTGGTTATGGCGGTTTGCTGCCATTTTTTATTTTGACGATCTTTGTTTTGCTGAGATCTTCACTACCATTCTTAGCGAACGCCCGCCTTGACTGGTGGTTAGTTGCGTATGCTGCTGTCATTTTGAGTTTTCTGGGTGCAGTACACTGGGGAGTGGTTCTGGGGCTACAGGACTGGCTGAATGAACGTGAAATCCGACGGATGCTGATTTACAGCGTCATACCTGCCATTCTGGCCTGGCTTGTCTTTTTGTTGCCGGTGAATATGGCCCTGCTAATCATGGGAATGCTGGTAGTCGGGGCTTATATTATTGATTCGATGTGGTTGTTTGATCGTCTGAAGTCTGATTATGCCAAATTACGTCTGCACCTGACGATTGTTAGTGCCTTGTTGTTGTTTGCAGCGGGTGTGGGGATTTCCTGATTCAGGTACAATTCCTGTATGGACGTATCCCCGATTCTTGATGAGCTGAATAAGCCACAGCGCGAAGCTGTTTCCTCACCTCCAAAACCTGTGCTGGTATTGGCAGGCGCAGGGAGTGGTAAAACCCGTGTATTAGTGCATCGTATTGCCTGGTTGCTGGAGGTGGAAGGTATTTCGCCTCTGAGCATTTTATCAGTGACTTTTACGAATAAGGCCGCTGCTGAAATGCGTGGGCGAATACACAAGTTACTGGGGACGCCGATTGGAGGATTGTGGGTTGGCACTTTCCACGGTTTAGCGCACCGTTTATTACGGATGCACTGGCGTGAAGCCAATTTACCGCAAACTTTTCAGATTCTTGATTCCGAAGATCAGATTCGCATGGTTAAGCGGTTACTGAAGGCGCTGGAGCTTGATGAAAGCCGCTGGCCGCCAAGACAGGTTGCCGGTTTTATTAATGCCCGCAAAGATGAGGGTTCCCGCCCCCAGCACCTGGATGATCGTGGTGATCCGGCTCAGCGGGAACTGATAAGAATCTATAGCCTTTATGATGAAACCTGCCAACGCAATGGTGTCGTCGATTTCGCTGAGTTGCTGCTGCGATCGTTGGAATTGCTGCGCGATAATCTGGAACTACAGGCTCATTACCGTAATCGTTTCCGCCATATTTTGGTTGATGAGTTTCAGGATACCAATGCCTTGCAATATGCCTGGTTACGTTTAATTGCCGGTGACCAGAATCCGATTTTTGCTGTAGGGGATGATGATCAGTCTATCTATGGCTGGCGCGGGGCAAAAATTGAAAATATTCATAATTTCACCCGCCATTATCCGGACTGTGAAACTATCCGGCTGGAGCAAAATTACCGTTCCAGCGGCAATATTCTGAAAGCTGCAAATGCGTTGATTGATAATAACCGGGGCAGACTTGGGAAGAAGCTGTGGACAGATGATAGTGATGGCGAGAAATTACACCTGTATGCAGCTTTTAATGAGCTGGATGAGGCACGTTATGTTGCTGGCCGTATCAAACAGTGGGTGGATTATGGCAATCTGCGTTCTGAGGTGGCGATTTTGTACCGGTCTAATGCCCAGTCGCGGGTGTTCGAAAGTACCTTTAATGAGAATCGCATTCCCTATCGTGTTTATGGTGGTCTGCGGTTTTTCGAACGGGCAGAGATTAAAGATGCATTGGCCTATCTGCGGTTAACTACCAATCTGGCGGATGATCCTTCGTTTGAGCGTATTGTGAATCACCCTCCTCGTGGGATTGGCGAACGCACGGTGGATATGCTGCGCCAGATCGCACGTACTGAGCGTCGCCCGTTGTGGGAGGTGGCCGTTGAAGCGGTAGAGTCCGGTGAATTTACTCCGCGTGCAGCCGGTGCAATTGGCCGCTTTGTTAGCCTGATTAAACAGATGAATGAAGATATTCAGGGTTTACCGCTTTATGAGCAGGTTGAAGCGGTGATTTCATTAGCCAAACTAAAAGATCACTTTCTGGCGAAGGAAAAAGGTGAGGCAGGCCAGGCGCGGGTGGATAACCTGAATGAACTGGTAACCGCTGCGAATGGATTTGTTTATATTCAGGATGAAGAGTTGCCGGATATGGATGAATTGTCTTCATTTCTGGCGCATGCTGCGTTGGAAGCGGGCGAAGGACAGGGAGAAGCCGGTGAGGATTGTGTGCAAATGATGACTTTGCACTCAGCTAAAGGGCTGGAATTCCCTATGGTGTTTTTATGTGGGCTTGAGGAAGGCTTGTTTCCCCATCAGATGTCAGTGGATGAACCGGGACGTTTAGAAGAAGAGCGCCGTCTGTGTTATGTCGGAATAACCCGTGCTGAACAGCAATTGGTGATTAGTTATGCTGAACAGCGCCAGTTACATGGTCAGACCCGTTTTAATCCGCCGTCACGTTTTTTAAAAGAATTACCGGGTGAGCTGGTGGATGAAATCCGGCCAAAAGTCAAAACCTATCAAACCAGTTACCGGGCCAGCACCCGTCCGGCACCTGCTGTCCGGCCAGCCCAGCGTAAAGGCTCTCAAACAGAAAGCGGTTTCGCTATCGGGCAGCTAGTGAGCCATGTAAAGTTTGGAGAGGGTGTGATTACAAATGCTGAAGGTTCAGGCGGTCATGCCAGAGTAGAAGTGAATTTTACTTCGGCAGGTCGTAAATGGCTGGTATTGGCATATGCCAAGCTGGAAAAGTTATGAGTGTGCTCGGGTGTTGTGAATGCACTGATGAAATGGGGATTCAGATATAAATTTCCTTCTGAATCATTAGCAATGCGTTCACGGTTGCCGCCGCCAGCATACAGCCGCCTGTTTCACCGGTAATCGAAATATATTCGGTGTTTGACTCGTCATACTGATCCAGCAAGGCTTGTTTTGCTGCCTCAGCATTCACAAACCCGGGGGGAGTTGCAATAATCAGCGCTGGCTGATCAATTTGTTTGTCTTTTAACAATTCCAGCAGGCGCGCAAGTGCAGTGCCGGAATGACCGATAATAGTGATTGCATCCTTGCTGTAGTTTTTCCAGTGGTCGACAGCCGTCATGGCGCGGGTTTGTTTGCTGGCTTTAGCCTGTGAAATAACAGCGGCTTTGTTGATGAAACACATGGGTTCCTGATACAGCAGCTCTTCATTCAGCCCACATTTGACGGTTTCAAAGTCATATAGCATGCAGGCATATTTTTTGATCGCTTTTTTCCCGACTTCAATCGCGTTCGGGCTAAAGCGTATTTTTTCAGCCAGCGCAGGGTTGCCGCAGGTTCTGACCATGTGTAATACGACTTGTTTTTCATCGCTACTAAACCGGTCGAGATTAGTCAGTTCCCGAATTCTGTCAAAAGTCTGGCACTCAATTTTATCCGGATCACGCAGATAGTTTTGCATCGACAGAATTCCTTTCCGGTGTTGTGATTGGGTGGGGTTATTGTGCAGTGCTGCCTAATAAACCGTCTGGCCTGATAAGCGAGTGTATATCTTCATAGGGAATGGTTAGCTGAGTCGGCCCCATCGCGTAGGGTGCAATCTCGTAGCTGTTAAAAACAAATTCCAATCCTTCTTTTAGCACACCAAAGTTATCATTGAGATTAAAAACATTATTTTCAAAGGAAAAACCCTGTTCTTCCAGGCTATCAGCCTCGCCCAGCTCCCGGGCTAAGCGGAAGGCTTTCTCGCCAATAACATTCAGTGGTGGTTCGTAGCCGGGATTTAACAAATCAGCTAACACAACGGGCGCGCCATCAGTAAGGCTTAATACTGAGTAGCGCTGGCCACTGAAAGGGTGCGCGCCACCAGTATAACCGTATTCTTCAAATAGCAGAGTGAGCAGTTTATCTGTGCTGAATGCAACTTTGACAGTGCGTTCCAGTTCCCAACTGGTAAATTGATTGGGGTCTTCCTGATATTCTGCAATAAAGCTATCTGCGAACTGTTCCAGTGACTGTGGAATGTTTTCAGTATCGCCGCTGGCAGGAGCGTCAAGCAGTTGTTGGGTGATAATCGTATTGAGCTTTGTTGCCAGTTCAGGGTTAACATCAGAACTCATTTGTGGATAACTGAGTGTAACCAACGCACATAGCGCATCTTCGCTGGCTTCTGACGCATCAGTGGCTGTTTCATCCGTATCTTTTGGACACTGAGTACCGCCTTTACGGCTTAACTCGACCACCTTGAAGCTCAGGTGAGTGGTTTTTGCAGTCACTTCCTGATCTTTTGTGTCAGAGTTTCCCGTGCTTTGATTGCATGAGCTTAATAAACCTGCGACCAGTATGAGTGGGATGATTCGGGCGCGCATGACTGATAACTTCCTGATGTGTCCTGAATTCGAGTGCACAGCTTAACTGATAGCAGGGTAAAAATCTTGCCTTATACTGCTGGAAATTATGCCGTTATGGTGCCAGACGAGTAATATCCCAGTTTTGACTGGCGTTAACCCGATATTCGAAGCGATCGTGCAGACGATTGGGGCGCCCTTGCCAGAACTCGACAGTGTCCGGGATAATACGGAAACCACCCCAGTAATCCGGTAGTGGAATATCGCCCTGAGAGAATTTATGTTTCATTTCTGCCAGTTTTTGTTCCAGGAATTGACGGGATTCGATGATGCTACTTTGCGGAGATACCCACGCTCCCAGCTGACTGCCTTTGGGGCGGCTGAGAAAATATTTCAATGAGTCGGATGTTGCAACTTTCTCTACTTTACCAGTGATTTCGACCTGACGTTCCAGTTCTTTCCAGAAAAACAGGGCGGAAACCAGAGGGTTTTCTGTTATTTCCCGGGCTTTCTGGCTGCCGTAATTGGTGTAAAACACAAAGCCCTGTTCATCAAAGGCTTTCATGAGCACGGTGCGTACGCTTGGACGCCCGGCGGTTGTTGCCGTGGCCAGTTGCATGGCATTGATTTCCAGAACCTGACTGTCTCTGGCCTGCTGGAACCATTTTTCAAACTGAGCAAAAGGGCTTGAACAGAGGTCAGTTTGGTCAAGACTGTCCCGCTTGTATTCATTCCGTAATTCACCAATATCCATCATCAATAACCTGTGTGTAATCCGATAAGGAGGAAAGACTGCTGTACTTTGTCTTTGCAGGCAAATTTCCGTTGCGCTAATACTGGAGAATGTGAATTAAAAAAGCCAGACACAAATGTGCCTGGCCAAAAGAACATAAAGGAAGGGCTAAGACCTTTATGTCAATATGAGTCCTCGCAGGACTCTAGGGGCTAACAACATAAAAATGGTTATAAACCATAATGGCTTTCAATATAATGCAGATTGTTCTCTTTTGAGTCTGTTACTTTCGCTTGTGGGTAGGCCACTCTGTGCAATTTCGGTCGCTGTAATAGGTTCATACCAGGTATCGATACTGTCTTGAAAAGCGCGGGTAGTATACCTTGTTTGTGTACAGGTGTGGCTATTTTATAAGCACTATAGGCTTTTTCTTCCCAGCTTTTATAAACCACATTTGATTGGATGCCAGAACAACCAGTTAATATTGCTAATGACAACACGACTAGCAATGGCCGCTGGTACGGTCTTATTTTGATTGCTTTCATGATGTTTCAAATTTGTTTAGGGTTTGTATGTTTAAATAATGACAGAAAATTTTAATTAATGCACCTATCATAAATACAAATGGTTCAATGGGTGGACTATCGGCTGTTTATTGGGGATGGGTGGTGGTAGCAGACTGTGTTAAATGATGGTTTTGTTGATCTATTGCCCAGTTTATATGTTCCTGTACCATTTCACTGGTAGTTAATTGTAACTGCTTTTTCAGGCAATGGAGTAAATTTTCACTGGCTGGAGCGTTGCCAATTGCTACTGCCAGGTTGCGTTGCCAGCGCTCGTATCCTATACGTCGTACCGCAGAGCCGGTGAAGTTTTGGAGAAAGGTTTCTTCATCCCAGCTAAATAACTCTTCCAGACGCCGGGCATCTAACTGGTGCCTTACAGCAAAATCGCTCTCTGCGCTGATTTGGGCAAAGCGGTTCCAGGGGCAGATAAGCTGGCAATCATCACAGCCATAAATCCGGTTGCCGAGGAGAGGACGCAGCTCAATTGGGATCGCCCCCTTGTGCTCAATGGTGAGATAGGAAATACATAAGCGGGCATCCAGTTGATAAGGTGCGATGATTGCTTTGGTTGGGCAGATGTCAATGCACGCAGTACAGGCTCCGCAATGACTATGAGTTTTACCCGTTTCCTGTAATGGCAAATCGGTGTAGATTTCACCGAGAAAAAACCATGATCCTGAATCGCGACTGAGGACATTGGTATGTTTACCCAGCCAGCCAAGCCCGGCTTTGATAGCAATCGGTTTTTCCAGTACCGGTGCGCTGTCAGTAAACACCCGATAACCGAATTCACCCAAGGTTTTCTGTAAGTGTTGTGCTAACTTAGTGAGTCGTTTCCTTAAAACTTTGTGATAGTCGCGTCCGAGTGCATAACGTGAGATATAGCCCAGTTCTGGGTGGTTCAGCACCATCTCTGCATTGGCTGCCTGTTCCGGCAGGTAGTTCATACGGACGCTAATAATACTGAGGGTACCCGGAACCAGTTCAGCAGGGCGACTGCGCTTAGTGCCATGGCGATGCATCCAGTCCATATCACCCTGGTAGCCTTTTTTTAACCAGTCAAACAAATGCTGCTCAGCATCTGAAAGGTCAATTTGGCTAATCCCAAGTGCATCGAAACCCAGTTCTTTTCCCCATTTTGCTATTTTAGCGTTAATATCTTCAGGTAATTTCGGGGTGTTGATTTGAGTTTCAGGCATGGTCACAAACGCAAACAGGAAAAAGCAGACAGTTTACACTAGCGAGCAGGTACGTGAGCTGGATCGTATTGCTATCGAAGATTTTGGTACCCCGGGGTACAGTTTAATGAGCAGGGCTGCTCAGGCTACATTTGATGTTGTGCAGCAATTATTTCCACAGGCTGGGCACTTATGCGTTATATGTGGTGCCGGAAATAATGCCGGTGATGGTTATGTGCTGGCTAGGTTAGCACTACAAGCGGGATGGCAAATAACCGCTACCACGGTAGTTTCGCAGGATAAGCTTAAAGGTGATGCTTTGCGTGCTTATCAGGATCTGACAGCAACCGGTGTTCAGGTCAATGCATTTGCCGAATTGCCATGTCTGTTGTCATCCAGTTCACCATATACCCTGGTGGCAGATGCTTTGTTAGGAACAGGTTTACAGCGTGAGGTGGATGGTGTTTTTGCGGAAGCCATAAGCTGGATAAATGAGCAGCCTGCTCCGGTATTAGCTTTGGATATCCCGTCTGGTTTGGATGCCGATACCGGGTGCCCGCGTGGCTGTGCTGTTAAGGCTGATGACACTGTTACTTATATTGGGAGAAAGCAGGGGTTATTAACCGGTCAGGCCCGTGACTATGTCGGCAAATTATATTTTGATGATCTGTCCGTGGGTAATCAGGTTTTTGCACGACTACCGACAAAAAAGTGGTTGATTTCAGAACAGGATATAGTTGATGCTTTGCCCCCCCGCCCCCGTTGTAGTCATAAGGGAACATTTGGCCACAGCTTGTTAGTAGGCGGTGCCCCGGGAATGAGTGGTGCGATTAAACTGGCTGGGGAAGCGGCCCTGCGCACTGGCAGTGGGCTGGTGAGGCTAGCTACGCATTCAGCGCATGCGGCATGGTTAAATCAAAGCCGACCGGAATTAATGGTGACTGCGCTGGATTCAGCCAATGAGCTGCGCCTGTTGCTATCTGGTAAAACGGCGCTGGGATTAGGGCCGGGGCTTGGGCAGGAAAACTGGGGGCAGGAACTCTTTCTGTTGGCGATTGAAGCGGAGCTGCCGATGGTGATGGATGCAGATGCTTTGAACTTCCTGGCCCGGTTGCCGCGACGACAGAATAACTGGATTTTGACGCCACATCCGGCAGAGGCTGCCCGTTTACTGGGATGTGATACGGCGACAGTCGAGCAGGATCGTGTCAGGGCTGTGCAGCATATCCAACAACAGTTTGGCGGTGTTTGTGTGCTTAAAGGTGCTGGTACATTGATTTCTGATGGTGAAGAAGTGGCTTTTTGTACAGCCGGAAACCCTGGCATGGCTTCGGGTGGAATGGGTGATGTATTGAGTGGCATTATAACGGGGTTACTGGCACAGGGGCTTTCATTATTTGAAGCCGCATATATTGGTGTACAGGTACATGCGATGGCGGCTGATCGTGCTGCAATACAGGGTGAGCGTGGTTTAATCGCCAGCGATGTTATTGAGCAACTGCGAAGTGTGGTAAATCCATGAGTCTTTCATTTCGTAAGGAATTTTTTATCGCTGGTGAAGAAAAGATGCTGGCGTTTGGTGCTGCTCTGGCAAGATGGTTGCCCGGCCAGGGTGTCATCACCCTGGAAGGTGATTTGGGAGCAGGCAAAACCACGCTGGTACGTGGCTTATTGACGGAACTCGGGCACACCGGAGTGGTCAAAAGTCCGACATATACGCTGGTGGAGCCTTATCATCTTAATGGGCGCGATATCTATCACTTCGATTTGTATCGTTTGGGTGCCCCGGATGAACTGGAATACATGGGATTTCGGGATTATTTCAATGAAAATTCCCTCTGTTTACTGGAGTGGCCTGAGAAAGGTGGTGACTTTGTACCGCTACCGGATGTCAGTCTGCGCATTAGTATCATTAATGAAGCGCGGAATATTGCTGTTTATAGTGCTGAATCGAAAAATATCAATGAGTTAGCGTGACTTTGTGAAAAAATACTTGAAAAAGATTTTTTCTGAGTTAATATTAATTTTAAATTAATAAGTAGCATGACAAGTGCTTTGGGCCAGAGAAATGGCTGAAAGCAATTTTTGTTCATTGAGGCTTTGAACAGATTTTCATGCATATCTGAGTTTGTTGTTGCCGGAAGATTGTCCTCAGTATCTTCCATGTGTTGGCGGGTAAAATCATGCAAAATAGTCAGTTGACACGTCGTAATTTCATATTGAAATTAGGTGGTGCTGTCGGATTGCTAAGCAGTCCAATTCTGTCAGGTCATTTGTTTGCAGCTCCGGCTGGAAAATTAACAGGCGCCAGGCTCTCTGGTTCTGGTGGTGAACTGAATGTTTCCTTCACCTTAAATGCTGCGGTCAAACATAAAGTATTTACTTTGAAAGCACCGCACCGTGTGGTGATTGATCTTATGCAAACCTCAATGGAAGGTAATCTGAAGCAAGGCAAGCATGATCGCCCCCCATTAACGGGAATTCGCTATGCAAAGCGTGAAGGTGGTTTTCTGCGCATAGTGCTGGATCTCTCACGTCCGGTGAAATTGTCTTACAGAATGCAGCAGAGTGGTGGCCAGCATGCGTTGGTTGTATCGCTGAAGTCTTCAGGTGCAGCTGCTTCTCAGGCGCGCAAGAAACCGCCGGTGAAGAAAGCTGCACCGGCAAGAAATACCACTCCAAAGCCCAGCCGCGCCGGAAATTTTGTTGTGGTAATTGATCCGGGCCATGGTGGACGTGACCCTGGAGCAGTCGGTAAGCGCGGTACACGTGAGAAAGACGTGGTTTTAGGTGTTTCGCGCCGCTTGAAGGCGCGGATTGATGCCACACCTGGTATGCGTGCGATTATGACCCGTAGTTCAGATAAGTACGTACCATTGCGGAAGCGCATTGAAATTGCCCGTAAAAGCAAAGCAGATTTGTTTATTTCTGTCCATGCTGATGCTAATAACAGCTCACGCCTGAAAGGCTCTTCCGTTTATATTTTGTCGAAGAACGGCGCTTCCAGTGAAGCTGCCAGGTTGCTGGCGAAGAGTGAAAACTCGTACGAACGCAAGCTGGGCTATGTGCCTTTGGAAACCAGCAATGACAAAGTTGCTTCTATTCTGCTGGACTTAAGTCAGAATGAAACGTTGGATCGTAGTTTGGATCTCGCTAATAGCACGTTGAAAGAATTGGCCAGAATTAGTAATCCTTTGCGGCGGCGGGTGGAAAGTGCTGGTTTTGTGGTATTGAAAGCACCGGATATTCCATCCATGTTGGTGGAAACCGCTTTCATCAGTAACCCGAAAGAAGAAAAGCGCCTGCGTACCTCGGCTTATCAGCAGAAACTGGCTGATGCTATGTTCCGGGGAGTTAAGCAATACCAGCGTGCGCATGCTCCGGCAACAGTGAATCAGCGACGTTATGCTGCTTCCGGATCGGGCAGAATGACACGTTATACGGTGAGGTCTGGTGATTCGCTGTCTGAAATCGCTGACCGTCATGGGGTTTCCGTCCGTGACATTAAACGGGCAAACAGATTGACTTCAACCAGTATTCGAATCGGGCAGAAACTTAAGATTCCGACCAATACCTGATATTGGGGGAAACCGGAATCTACTGTTCAGCCAGGCCTTTGTGCCTGGCTATTTTTTGATTTGCTATCCACTCCCAATTGCTTCCACCCTTCTAATCCTCCCCTCTTAACAATGCTCTATTCTGGTGCAGAGAGCATGACTATCCGCACAATACTGCTGCCTCTGTAGGTGTCTCGCAATCTGTTAAATATTAATAACATGCTGATAAATATTAGAAAATAATTTTGGCACGCCCTTTGCTTTAAATCAGTTGATTATACCGATTTAGTAAAGGAGTCTGTTTATGAAACTGGTTACAGCCATTATTAAGCCGTTCAAGCTTGATGATGTACGCGATGCTTTGGGAGATATTGGCGTAAAAGGGATCACCGTGACTGAAGTCAAAGGCTTTGGACGACAGAAAGGCCACACTGAGCTTTACCGGGGGGCCGAATACACGGTTGATTTTCTACCCAAAATAAAACTGGAAGCCGCTGTCAGTGAAACACTGGTTGATCAGGTGATTGAAGCAATTGCTAAGTCAGCCAACACCGGAAAAATCGGTGATGGCAAAATCTTTGTCACTGAACTGGAGCATGCCGTGCGTATCCGTACAGGCGAAGTGGGCGATGAAGCGCTCTGATAACAAAATAAAATCAGGAGTTTGAAATGGAAACAGAAATTTTTCATTTGCAGTATGCCATCGACACTTTCTACTTCTTAGTCTGTGGTGCATTGGTGATGTGGATGGCGGCAGGTTTTGCCATGCTGGAAGCGGGGTTGGTACGGACTAAGAGTACCACCGAAATTTTAACCAAGAACATTGCGTTGTATTCGATTGCCTGCATTATGTATTTGATGGTTGGGTACAACATCATGTATGACGGCGGTCTAATGCTGAATGGTATTGCATTAGATGGCGCCGAAAATGCTGATGTGCTGGTGGAGAGCGTATTAAAGGAATCAGCGGAAGCGGGTTTTGCTGGTGAGGCTGTGTATGCTAATGCCGCTGATTTTTTCTTCCAGGTCGTATTTGTAGCGACAGCGATGTCTATTGTGTCCGGTGCAGTAGCTGAACGAATGAAGCTCTGGTCTTTTTTGCTGTTTACCGTTGTTATGACCGGCTTTATTTACCCAATGGAAGGTAGCTGGACGTGGGGTGGAAAAGAAGTTTTTGGCATGTTTGAGCTGAAAGTTGGTGGCATTGGTTTTTCTGATTTCGCCGGGTCAGGGATTGTTCATATGGCTGGTGCCGCTGCTGCTTTATCAGGTGTTTTGTTACTGGGCGCACGCAAGGGAAAATACGGCCCGAATGGCCAGATTAATGCAATCCCGGGAGCGAACTTACCATTGGCAACCTTAGGAACTTTTATTCTGTGGATGGGTTGGTTTGGCTTTAATGGTGGTTCGGTGCTGAAGTTGGGTGATATCACGAATGCGAATGCAGTAGCGATGGTATTTCTGAATACTAATGCCGCTGCAGCTGCCGGAGCAGTAGCCGCGTTGCTTATTGCACGAATGATGTTTGGTAAGGCTGACCTGACGATGACCCTGAATGGCGCACTGGCCGGTTTAGTGGCGATTACCGCAGAACCTTCAACGCCTTCACCATTGATGGCTAGCCTGATTGGTGCTGCTGGCGGTGTTATCGTGGTGTTCTCCATTATATT
>JBMZDK010000051.1:0-19077 GCA_049614265.1 Thiolinea sp. | reverse complement strand
CAGAAACAGAAACAGAAACAGAAACAGAAACAGAAACAGAAACAGAAACAGAAACTTCACAGCCTGAAACACCCCCGCTTCCAGGCAAGAGCGGATGGATTTATGCCGGAAAATATAATAACGGCAAATGGAGCAAAGTTGGCCTGCAACTCCCCATCACTGATCTGCCGGAGGCAAATAAAGCCTATAAATTAGCCTGGGGGGCAAATGTACGCTCCGCTCCCCCCGGAAAACGCCGCGCTGACGGTTCGAATCTTGCAGAAAACATTGGTTATCTCGCTATAGGCACCGAAGTACAGATAAAAACTGTAAAAAACTCAGGCCGCACCGGGCATATCTGGCTGGAAATCATGTATAAATAGGATCATGATTAGCCTCAGTATCCGTAGCAAGCTGTTTCTGGCGATTTTTCTCGCTTGTGCAGTAGCGGTGACAGCGGCAGCGGCACTATTCCATTACCGCATCCAGAAAGCGTTCACCACCTATATCCAGACACTGGATGCAACCGTGATTGAAAACTCGGTGGATGTGTTGGAACAGTATTATGCACGCCACCAAAGCTGGGACAGACTCGCTGATCACCGTACATGGCGCAAAGTCCTGTTCTCCGGCAGCCGCCAAATCCGCCGGAAACTTCCTCCGGAACCACGTGAAGCCCGCATCAGATTAGAGCGCAACCCACCTTCAGGGCGCCGGATATTTTTCCGGATTGTCTTATTCGACAAACATAAAAACCACCTGCAGGGGCGGAAAAGAAAAAAGCTGCCCGCCTTGCTCAAGCCTCTGATCCAAAACCAGGAGACCATTGGCTATCTTGGAATGTATCAGCGTCGGGAATTCAACGATGACAGCGATGACGCACGCTTTGTGAACCAGCAGAAGAAGACACTGCTGATGGTAGCATTGCTAACATTGCTGATCAGCTTCCTGATCGCTTTCCTGCTCTCCAGACAGCTGGTCAAGCCTATTCAGTCACTACGACGAAGCAGCAGTGAATTAGCACGCGGTAACTATGCAACGCGCATCAAAGTACAGAATAACGATGAGCTTGGCTTATTAAGCCAGGACTTCAATAAACTGGCACAAAGCCTGCAGCAGCATGAGCAGTCCCGTCAGCAATGGATTATGGATATTGCGCATGAGCTGCGCACACCGCTGGCCATACTGCGTGGTGAAATTGAGGCTATTCAGGACGGGATTAGTCTGGCCAGCCCGGACACCATCCAGTCGCTACACCAGGAAACACTGCATCTGCAACGATTAGTGGATGATTTATATACGCTTTCCATGTCGGATAATGGCTCACTGAGTTACCAAAAAAACCAGCTTGATTTAACCGAACTGCTACGTGAAACGTTGGCACAATTTGAGCCGAAAATTCAGCAAAGCGGCCTGCAATTACAACAGAATATTCCGGCAACAGCCGTCTGGTTTAACGGTGATAGCCAACGCCTGCAACAACTGATACAAAACCTGATTAAAAATAGCCTGCGATATACCAATTCCCCGGGCGAATTGCACATTAGCCTTTGCAGCGACACAGAAAATATTGTACTGCAAATCGCAGACTCTGCGCCTGGCGTACCGGACACCGCACTGCCACACTTATTTGAGCGTTTATACCGTGTTGAAAGCTCACGAAACAGAGCGACCGGTGGCGCTGGTATTGGCCTGAGTATCTGCCATAACATTGTACAGGCTCATGACGGCACTATTCAGGCCGGTCACTCACCATATGGCGGCTTACAGATCAGCGTGACGCTGCCACAGGAAAAATAACACCCAAATAAAGGAATAATTGATGAACCCCATTCTGATCGTGGAAGATGAGCCAAAGATTGCCGAAATTCTGCAGAAATACCTGCAGAATGCCGGTTACCAGACCTGTTGGCTGGCACAGGGTGAAGAAGCCAACCAATGGATTGATGATAATCAACCTGCCTTAGTTCTGCTTGACCTGATGTTACCGGGAAAGGATGGCCTGGAAATCTGTAAAGACATTCGCCGCACCTCAGAGATTCCGGTCATTATGCTCACAGCGCGTGTTGAGGAGATTGATCGCTTGCTGGGGCTGGAATTAGGCGCTGATGATTACATCTGTAAACCTTTCAGCCCGAGAGAAGTTGTCGCCAGAGTAAAAGCCGTTTTACGCCGCTTTGCACATGAGTCAGATAATACCTCACAAAACCAGCTTCATTCCGCTAATTCTTTAGTGCTGGACCGGGAACGCCTCAACGTCAGCGCAGGTGAACAGGAAACCAGCCTGACACTGGTCGAGTTTGAACTACTGGAAACCCTTCATGCACACCCAGGGCGAATTTTCAGCCGCCAACAGCTAATGGAACGGGTATATCCGGATAACCGCATTGTTAGTGATCGCACAATCGATAGTCATATAAAAAAACTACGCAAAAAGATCAATGCGCTGGCACCGGATCAGGAACTGATCCACTCAGTGTATTCGGTCGGCTATAAATTTGAATCCTGATGCTTATGATTGGGCCACATAACCAGCCTGCATCGCATTTCATATTGTTTGCACATTTCCGGCACAGTTACTACGCATTTGCCACTTAGACTTCACACCATGCTACAGAAAATGCTCATATTAGCGGAGATAACTATGAAAAAACCGGCATTCACTTTGGTTTTACTCAGCTGCCTGGCCAGCAGCAACGTTATGGCCACTGATAACAAAACCGCGATTCAGGAAAGAGTCGAACAGGTCAAAAGCGAATTCAATCTCAATGAACAGCAGGCAAAACGCATCACCGCTATTCTGACCCAAGCAGGCATGAGCAAAGAAGAAAAACGTGCGGCCCGTATGGAAAAGCGTATCCAACGACGGGTTGAGCATATGACTCAAAAACTGGAGTTAAGCGATAACCAGGCTGTACAACTAAAAGATATTCTTGTGCAGCAAAACAAACAAATACAGGAGCTTCGTGCTCAGGGAAAAGCCGATATTACTGCTATTTTAACTCCGGAACAGGCAAGCAGGTTTGCAAAGATGCGTACCAACCGTAAAGGCTGGCATGGCAAACACAGGAAACGTGGTGGGCATGGAAGCATGTGTAATAAACACTAACAGCACCACGACATAATCAATAAGACAGTTTTCACCTCGCAATTCAACCGGGTCTGATGGCCCGGTTTTTTTTGCCATCAAAATCCATACTGATAGACAACCTATCCCACTGCATTGAAATCAGGCAACAGAATACCCGCGCAATCGCCCGGCAAACTGCTCCAGCGCAGTAATACCTGTTTGTTCCGCATTATTGATCCATTCCTGAATAGCTGCCAACCTCACATCCTGACTTGCCGTCCGGCTTTCCCACAGTTCATGTAAGCGCTGCTGATACTGATACACTGTTTCCAACACCTGACTCTCTTCAAGGATTTTCTGCAAACTGGCGCGCCCGCTTGTATCCAGCACTTCACTGCTGTTGAGCAAGCGCTGAGCCAATCTGGATTTTTTCCGGCAGGACTCCGCCGAATTGCATAGCTCTGATTTAATAACCGGCTTTGTCACCTGACGAGCGAAATTTGAGAGCACCTGAATCCGGTTGCCCAATACTGCCGTCATGGTTTCCAGATCAACAACTTGTTTAGCAAGGTCAACCTTGATACGAGGAGCTACTTTCAACACCTCCGCCTGGCCCAGCTTCTCCATTAGCCGTATATACATCCAGCCAATATCAAACTCATACCAGTGGTTCGAAAAACGTGCGGAGATAGCAAATGCATGGTGATTATTATGTAACTCCTCACCGCCAATCAAAATACCAATTGGCGAAATATTGGTGGAGGCATCCGGCGTACTCCAGTTACGGTAGCCCCAAAAGTGCGCCAAACCATTAATCACGCCTGCCGCCCAGAATGGAATCCAAACCATCTGTACCACCCACATAACAATACCAGCCCAACCAAACAATAACAGGTTCAGCGCCAGCATCAGTAAAATACCGTAAGTGGGGTATTTTGAATATACCGAGCGTTCCATCCAGTCATCCGGCGTATTTTTCCCGTAACGCTCCAATGTCTCCTGATTCAATGCTTCTTTACGGTATAAAAATGCCCCCTTCCACAGCACGGTATGAATACCTTTGATCTGAGGGCTATGCGGATCATCTTCTGTTTCACACTTCGCGTGATGCTTACGGTGAATCGCTACCCATTCCCGCGTCACCATTCCGGTAGTCAGCCATAACCAGAAGCGGAAAAAATGTGAAGGAATCGCACCAAGCCTGACAGCCCGGTGTGCCTGTGCGCGATGTAAGAATATAGTCACCGATGCAATTGTGATATGAGTCAGCACCAAAGTGATCAGAATCAGTTGCCACACTGACAGATCAGAAAAAATCCCCATCAAATACTCCTTTTTACATTATTGCTTGTGCGGCAGCCACTCTACTACACCTGCATAAGCGGGTACAGGACTTCAGATTTATACAAAACAAACAGAAAAAGAATCTATTACCGACATACTTGTAATAAGCACAATGACTACTAAATACCTCTGCCTGAATATCTCTTTTGTTAGATTTCTTTAGCCCCAATCTTACAAAACTCAAGCACCATGCCCTACCCCATTGCGAATAGATAAGCAGAAAAATCGCCATTTTTTTACTTAATAAAGACGTTTTTTATTCCAAAAAAGCCATTATCACTAAAGGGTTATAGTATCAATTTCCTGTAATGCCTAAGGTAACAGCATGAATTACTTTCCATTATCACGGAATTTACATCGAATTACTTATAACCACTTTTAGTCATAATTTCGAGAAATCATCATGTTTGAAGCACTGGAAATCCCAAACACTTTAGCTGCCGGCCCCGGCCCCGGAAACACTGACCCACAGGTACTTGCCAGCTTCAGCCGCTGTGGCGTTGCTGACCATATGCAGGCAGATGTATTACGCGGTATGCGGGAAGCCAAATTCATGTTGCGTGAGCTGTTCGGCACTAACAATGCATATACCTTTGGCGTTGGCGGAACCGGCTGGAGTGGTATTGACTGCATGATGAGTGCGGTGTTACCCGGCGATAAGGTTGTCGCCTTCGTGAATGGCACCTTTAGTGGTATCGACGATCTCGCGATCAGAATGCGCGCTTCCTCCCGCTCTGATCTGGCAGCTAATCCGGATAACCCCAAGCCCGCAAATGTGATAACTATCAATGTGCCGCATGGTGAATCTGTCACTGGTGATATAGTAAAAGCCGCTCTTGCTGAACATCAGCCCAAATGGGCGATCATGACGCATTGGGAAACTGGCTCCGGCCGGATTAATGATATCGAAGGCTTCTCATATGCCTGCCAGAAGCACGGTGTCATGGGGCTGATTGACGCCGTATCTTCCCTCGGAGTAGCGGATTTTTCCATTGATGACTACCCTGGAGTAGCTGCCTGGGCTTCCTGCCCGCAAAAAGGTGTATTGTGCCTGCCACTGACATACGCCCCGGTCAGTTTCACCGATCAATATATCAATTCACTGAAAGCTACCGGTACTTATAGCTACGTCCACAACCCAATTCTTGAAGCCCGTCACTGGGGCATCATTGATGGTAAAGATACCGACACTGCGGTTTATCACCGCACCCATTCCGGTTATGCCGTTGCTGCCTTCCACGAGGCGCTGCGAATCCTGCTAGCCCATGGTCGTGCGCAAAAAGCAACAGATTATGCATTTTATGAATCCGTACTGCGTGAAGCAGTAGAAGCGATGGGTTGTGAAGTCACTTCCAATATGACCAGTCTGGTGGTACTGAATCTACCCGGTGACTTTGCCGGACGCGAGAAAGAGCTGGTACAAAACTGCCGGGCTGATGGATTTGGTATCTGGCCTACCTTGTCCGAGCCGGTGCAGGTACGAATCGGCATCCTCAATCAGCTGACAAACGCTGCCATTACCGACATCATCAGTCGTTTCAGTGATGCAATGATCGCAATGGGCGTACCGGTGGACAAAACCGCTGTTATGGCAAAGGTTGATTCACGACTGGGTAGTATCAAGGTGGCCGCTTAATCCTGCAGCTAAGACAACCGTGAGTGATACAGCATCATACACTACGTTATATTTCGGTTGCGCTCAGGATTAAGTGTGAGCGTAGCCGAAACCAGAAACTGCGAAAATCGCGCTGTACCAGTGAGTAACTAAACGCAGCCAGAGCTAAAACCCAATAACACCATTGCCTTCCACTTACCGTTAGTGGAACAGATACCCCTACGCCAAATTTATGGTAAGGAGACCACAACACCATGAGTCATACTATTCACCAACCGGTTAAAACCCGCCTGCAGCGCAGTGAGTTAGCGGTTCCCGGCTCCAACCCCGGCATGATGGAAAAAGCCGCTAATAGCGCTGCAGATTATATCTTCCTCGACCTGGAAGATGCCGTTGCACCCAGCGACAAGATCACTGCCCGTAAGAATATTATCGAAGCGCTGAACGATATTGACTGGAAAGCCAGGGGGAAAACCCTCTCCATTCGTATCAACGGCCTTGACACACATTATATGTACCGCGATGTCGTCGAGATTCTGGAACAGGCCGGTCAGCACATTGACACGATTCTGGTGCCCAAAGTCGGGGTTCCCGCTGATTTGTATATGGTTGAGGCCATGTGTAATCAGATCGAACAAGCGATGGGCTTTGAACACAAAATTGGCCTGGAGGCATTGATCGAAACTGCATTGGGAATGGCAAACGTAGAAGCCATCGCCCAGGCCAGCCCGCGATTAGAAGCTATGCACTTCGGAGTAGCAGACTACGCAGCCAGTAATCGTGCCCGCACCGTGGTGATTGGTGGCCTGAATCCTGATTACCCCGGCGATCAGTGGCACTTTGCCCTGTCCCGTATGACAGTGGCTTGCCGTGCTTATGGCCTGCGGGCGATTGACGGCCCGTTTGGTGATTTCAATGACCCTGACGCTTATCTGCTCGCAGCACGTCGTGCCGCCGCATTAGGTATTGAAGGCAAATGGGCCATTCACCCTTCCCAAATCGAACTGGCAAACGAAGTATTCTCACCACCGGAAGCGGAACTCAAACGCGCCAACGGCATTCTTGCCGCACTGGAACAGGCTGCTGCAGAAGGCAAAGGCGCAGCCCAACTTGATGGCAAAATGATTGATGCAGCCTCGGCCCGAATGGCAGAGAACATTGTCAATATCGACAATATGATCCGGGCTAATAGTCACTGATCAACACCAAACCATTTCACACATATTCCGGCTAACAGTACTTAATAAACGCAAACCGGAAAACAACACAGCATTAGCAATACAGACAGGAGGATGTTAATGGACATTCATGAATATCAGGCCAAGGAGCTGCTACGTGGGTTTGGCGTCCCCACACCCAATGGCGCGCTGGCTTACAGCCCGGAACAGGCGGAGTTCCGTGCCACTGAACTTGGCGGCAACAAATGGGTAGTCAAAGCACAGATTCATTCTGGTGCGCGTGGCAAAGCAGGAGGCATTATCGTCTGTAAATCCCCGGCAGAAGTCTACGCCGCTGCAGATAAGCTATTTGGTAAAAAGCTCGTCACTCATCAGACTGGCCCACAGGGGAAAGTGGTTTATCGCGTCTACGTTGAAGAAGCGACACAGATTGACCGTGAGATTTATTTCGCATTAGTGCAGGATCGCCAGAGCGAGCGCGTCATGGTAGTGGCTTCAGCTTCCGGTGGCATGGAAATCGAAGAGATTTCAGCGTCTGAGCCGCAGAGTATTGTGCGTAGTGTTATCGAACCTGCCGTTGGCCTGCCAGACTTTCAGGCGCGTGAAATTGCTTTCGCTCTCGGACTGGAAGGACGTCAAATCAGCCAGGCCGTTAAGCTAATCAAGGGCTGTTACCGGGCATTCCGTGATCTCGATGCCAATATGGTGGAAATCAACCCACTAGTCGTCAACAGCGTTGGTGATCTGCTCATTCTTGATGCAAAAATGAGTTTTGATGAAAACGCTTTATTCCGCCGTACCAATATTGCTGAACTGCGTGATAAATCGCAGGAAGACCCGCGCGAATCCTATGCCACCGACCGGGGATTAAGCTATGTCGGCCTGGAAGGTAATATCGGCTGCATCATCAATGGCGCCGGACTGGCAATGGCAACGCTGGATATGATTCAGAATGTCGGTGGCGAACCGGCAAACTTCCTTGATATTGGTGGTGGAGCCTCACCGGAACGCGTTACCAAAGCTTTCCGTGCTGTATTGCGTGATGACAATGTTGAAGCCATCCTGATTAATATCTTTGCCGGTATCAATCGCTGTGACTGGGTGGCTGAAGGCGTTGTACAGGCGGTAAACAGCCTCGATATCACTATCCCATTGGTCGTGCGCCTCGCAGGTACTAATGTCGAACAGGGCCGGGAAATTCTCGAAAAAAGCGGCCTGAATATCATCACCGCTGACACACTGGCCGAAGCAGCTGAAAAGGTTGTGGGCGAGTGGCGTACAGCGAACCAGCAATAAGCGGAGGCAATCATGGCAATTTTATTAGATCGTAATTCTAAAGTCGTTATCGCCGGATTCACCGGCCGGATCGGCACCTTCCATGCACGGGAAATGATGGAGTATGGCACCAATGTTGTTGGTGGCGTCACGCCGGGCAAAGGCGGGCAGCAACACCTTGGGCGCCCGGTATTCAATACGCTGAAAGAGGCGGTGGCAGAAACCGGCGCAGACTGCTGTGCGGTATTTGTTCCGCCACCTTTCTGTGCAGACTCCATTATGGAAGCTGCTGATGCCGGAATTAAATATACCGTCAGCATAACTGATGGCATCCCAACACAGGATATGATTCGGGTTAAACGTTATATGCGCCGCTACCGGGAAGAAAACCGCATGATGCTGACCGGCCCCAATTGCGCGGGAACGATTACGCCGGGACAGGCCATGATGGGAATTATGCCGGGGCATATTTACACACCGGGCAATATTGGCATTATTGGCCGCAGTGGCACACTGGGCTATGAGGCCGCTTCACAAATGTCAGCCCTTGGCTTGGGCGTCTCAACCAGTGTCGGCATTGGCGGCGACCCAATTAATGGCAGTTCGTTCAAAGATATTCTGGAGCACTTTGAACAGGATGATGACACCAAAGGCGTGATGATGATTGGCGAAATTGGTGGCCCACAGGAAGCTGAAGCAGCAGCATTTATCAGGGAAAATATGACCAAACCTGTTGCCGCGTATATTGCCGGCCTTGCAGCACCAAAAGGTAAGCGAATGGGGCATGCCGGAGCGATCGTTTCCGCCTTTGGTGAATCAGCAGCTGAAAAAGTTGAAATACTGCAGGAAGCCGGAGTCATTGTTGCTCCGAATCCATCAGAAATGGGAAGCACTGTAGCGAAAATGGCTTCAACTTTTAGCTAATGCAGGCTGATTTTCTTATAGGCAGTTTATTTAGTATCCCCTCTTTCCTCTTTGGAATTATAACTGACTAAATGTTGCAGCAATTGCTGTCGATTTTTGTCGTCGTTGTGTTAAACACATAGGTCATCGTTACGCTACGTGACGGAGTGTTGACACAGCGGCGGCAAAAGACCTGAAGACATCAGCTATTCGGCTTCCGGATCCTAATTCGATATCGCAATATATGACGAAGGGGGCAAGATTTCAGGGTGTAATCCATAATCCCTCCTCACGCGTATATAATCAGCACTCACTACCTTTACCGGCACATCAAATGCAACGGATATTACATGAGCAACAATGACAGAAAACTCCCTGAGATTGAGCAATTAGCCGCAAAAACCCGTCAGGTCGGCGACCTGCTCGGTAAAATCATCTGTGAACAGGAAGGTGATGCGACCTACCGCGCGGTAGAGAAATTGCGTACGGGTTATATCCAGCTGCGTCAACAGAATGATCCGGCGCTGCGTGACGAGCTGATGGCCTTTATTCAGATTCTGGATCGTGACATTCTGGAAAAAGTAATCCGCGCCTTTAATATTTTCTACCTGCTCAGTAATATTATTGAAGAAGACTTTCATCACCGTCAGCGCCGCCAACAATTCTCCGCTGAAAATGATCTGCTCTGGCAAGGTTCTGTGCGTCGTACCGTTACTGAGCTGAAAGATTCCGGTCTGGATGCACAGCAAATGCAGCAGTTAATTAATCAGCTGCGTTATATTCCGGTGTTTACGGCACACCCGACGGAAGCCCGGCGCAGAACACTCATGGATATTTTACGCCGCCTGTTTCTGGTCGTTGATGAAATGGACAAGCCGGGTCTGAACAATGACCAGCAGGCTTCGCTCCGCCGCCAACTCAAAGCCCAGATTCAACTGCTCTGGCGCAGCAATGAAGTACGTACCCGCAAACCCACGGTGGAAGATGAGGTACGTTACGGCCTGTATTATTTCCGCGAGAGCTTGTTTGAGGCTATCCCGGAACTATACCGCTATTTCGAGCGCGCCATGCGCAACAGCTATGGCAAAGGAGAAATTACCGTCCCCAGTTTTCTGCGTTTTGGCTCGTGGATTGGTGGTGATCGCGACGGCAACCCTTTTGTGACTGCTGAAGTTACCCGTAATGCAATTCGTTTAGGCATGCAGGAAGCTTTATACGAGTACATCAAACGTGTCGACCAACTGCGCAATATCTTGTCACACTCAACGGAATTCATTACTCCTACCGCAGAATTCAGCACGTACCTGAAAACGGAAAATGAGCGTACCGGTAATCGCCTGCTGGCTAAGCGCAGCGATCAGCTTACTGATGAACCTTATCGCCGCCTGCTCACGATTATGCGGCATAAGCTGAAACATACGCTCAATACGGTAAAACAACGCCTCAATGGTGAGCGTGCTGTGCCACCGGATACAGCTTATCGTGATGCAGCACAGTTTCTGCATGAGCTGCAGCTGATTGATGCTTCCCTGCGTAATCATCATGATCATGTGATTGCCGGACGCGAACTGAAAGATCTTATCCGGCTGGTGGAAACCTGTGGTTTTGCTTTATACCAGCTTGATGTTCGCCAGGAATCTACGATTCACAGTGAAACTGTAGCCGAATTGCTCCGCATGACCGGCTTAAACAGTGATTACCTCAGTCTGCCTGAAGACGAAAAGTTACAGCTGTTGGGTGAATTGATGCTGCGGCAACATCTGCCCATGCCACACCGGCCGGACATGAGCGAGCAGAGCCGCACTGCGCTGGATGTGTTCGAT
The DNA here is from genome assembly GCA_049614265.1 of Thiolinea sp. Taxonomy (GTDB): domain Bacteria; phylum Pseudomonadota; class Gammaproteobacteria; order Thiotrichales; family Thiotrichaceae; genus Thiolinea. The sequence goes on along the minus strand of JBMZDK010000051.1, from coordinate 7,890 downwards.
ACCATGCTGGAAATGCGATTGGAAGCCGGTAGCGATATTTTCGGCAGCTATGTCATTTCGATGACACATCAGGCCAGCCATATTATGGAGGTTATGCTACTGGGCAAAACTGCGGGACTGGTGGGGCTGAATGAAGATGGTAGTCTGTATTGCAATCTGATTGTATCCCCTCTGTTTGAGACCATTGAAGACCTGCGTCATATTGAAAGCGTACTGACCAATCTGCTGGAGAATACCACCTACCGTGCTCTACTCCAGGCTTCCGGGAATTTACAGGAAGTTATGCTCGGCTATTCTGACTCCAGTAAAGATGGTGGCATTCTGGCTTCCAACTGGAATCTGTATAACGCTCAGCGCGAAGTCATTGGGCTGGCGGAAAAATATGGTGTGGCCTGCCGTTTATTTCATGGTCGTGGCGGCACTATAGGTCGTGGTGGTGGCCCAACCCATGATGCAATTATTGCCCAGCCACCCGATACCGTGCAGGGCCAGATAAAATTCACCGAACAGGGCGAGGTATTAGCAGCCAAATACAGTAATGTGGAAACTGCCGTTTACGAACTGTCCATGGGCTGCACCGGCCTGTTAAAAGCCAGCCAGGGACTCATCAGGAAACAGGGCGCATACAACGATACCTTCCTCAAAGCGATGCAGCAGTTAGCAGATAGCGGCGAGCAGTGTTATCGTGACCTGACAGATACCGAAACGCTGATGGACTATTTCTATGAAGCCACACCGGTACAGGAAATTGGCCTGTTAAACATTGGCTCCCGCCCGTCACACCGCAAGAAAACTGTACGTGACAAGTCTTCAATCCGGGCGATTCCCTGGGTATTCGGCTGGGCACAGGCACGGCATACTCTGCCAGCCTGGTATGGCATTGGACATGCCCTGCGGCAATTTCAGGAACAACATGCTGATGGCGAAGCACAGTTACAAAAAATGTATGCGGAATGGCCTGCGTTTCGGGCATTAATCAGCAATACTGAAATGTCATTATTCAAAACGGCCATGGACACGGCAGGAGAATATGCAGCACTGGCAGAGAATCAGCAGAGTGCTCAGGCAATTTATTCTCAGATCAAAGCCGAATACGACACGACCAGAACCGAAATATTAAGAGTGAGCGGGCAACAAAACTTACTGGATGAGACACCTCTGCTGCATTATTCACTGGCACGGCGTGATCCCTATCTTGATCCACTGAACAATATTCAGATTACGCTGATTAAACGGCACCGGGAATATGTACAACAGCATGGAGCAGATGCTCAGTCGCCTTGGCTGGAATTGCTGTTACGGACAATTAATGCGATTGCAGCCGGGTTGCGGAATACTGGTTAAATTAGTAAATCAAGCAGCTGCTCTCCCAAAAGGAACAGCTGCGACTTCCCTTGAAGCCTGATAATTCTGTCTTCATACAACAACTTGTCTATTCGCAGGCGACAAGCTTATTCATGAGCCAAATATGTTACCTGTCAGCATAGCAGTTAACGAAAAAGGAATATCAGGGACATCCGCTCACCTGCTTTCAGAATTACTCGCCCGAATTCCGTGCTCCACTGCCATTACCGCTGCTGTAATTCGTGAACTGACATTTAATTTGCGCAGAATCGCTTTAACATGCAGCTTAACTGTGCCATCAGAGATTCCGAGATTACGCGCAATGACTTTATTACTCTGACCTTCGGCCAGCAGGGTAAGGATTTCATATTCCCGTGGCGTCAGAGCAGAAAACGGATTAGCCATTTTATCTTCGTGCAACTCACCATCATCACCCTGTACAAAACGTGCTAAAACTGATGATAGCTCCGGTGCAACCACCGTTTTACCCGCCAGAATTTCCCGAATCGCCAACACCAGCTCATCCGGTTCAATATCTTTCAGCAGGTAACCTCTTGCACCGGCCCGCAGTGCTTCCAGCAAATCCGTATCATTAGTACTGGTGGTGAGCATCACCACTTTAAGGCCCTTGTGGTTTTTACGTAGCTGGCGCAACACCATCAACCCACCCATCTGTGGCATCCGCATATCCAGCAGCACCACTTCCGGCTCTAATTCAGCGACCTTCTGAATTCCCTCTTCGCCACTGCCAACAGCAGCTACCACCTCAATCCCCCGACGGGTTAATAAATCCTCCAGCCCGGCACGAAACAGGGTGTGATCATCAATCAGCAGTACTTTTTCATTCATCAGGTTATCCAAATTTTTTACATTTCATATAAATAAGTTTGCGGCAATCAGTTACCGGCAGGAACCACGTCAAAGCTCAGCTGTAATAAAGTGCCACCTTCGTCAGGGTCGCTTTCATACTGTAGCTCACCATTCAGCTTTGCTGCACGCTCCTGCATAATATGCATTCCAATATGCTCACCGGTAACCGGATCAGGCTCCACCGGCGTTTCCGGCAAGCCAATACCATCATCTTCCACCAGAATACTACAGCGACCTTCTTCAGAGCTATACATCAGTATACGCACCGTATTAGCCTGACTGTGTTTCCGAATATTATTCAGCGCTTCCTGCACAATCCGGATCACCTCTACTTCAGCTTCCGAATCCAGATGAGCAAGGCTCCAGTTATGGTAGAAGAACATGTCCACATCATTTTCACGCCGGAACCGCTCTGCCATGTTCTTAATCGCACGCACCACACCTTTACCATCAATCGGCGCCCGGAAATCCGTAATCAGGCTACGTAGTTCAGCATAGGCATCATCAATCGTATTCTCCAGACCTTCCAACTCCTGCCAAACTGCCGCTTCATCATCACGGTGCAGTGAATCATCCAGCAAGCGTGCCTTAAACCGCAGGCTGGCAATGGTCTGAGCCAGAGAGTCATGTAACTCATGTGCCATGCGTGTCCGTTCTTCAACGATCGAAAGCGTATGCGCTTCCTGATCCACGTTCGCTTTTTCAATCGCCATACCAAGATGCTGACCAATACTGATCAACAGTGCATATTCTTCTTCCAGGTTATCTGCGCGGGTATCTGATACATAAAGATTATAAATGCCCAGCGTTTTGTCACGGTACTGCAACGGAATAGCCAGCATGCGTACTGCATCATCATTGTCGAAGAAAGGACGACCAATCGCTTCACGGCAAAAATGCATATTGTCATAACTCTGCATCCGGCATTCATTCGCCGCCCGCAGACAGGCACACCGGGAATCAGGTATTGTGTTTTCCAGTTTCACCACCTGTTCATCGAGACCAAGATGAGCCACCAGACGCATCTCACCATCGCTTCCCAGCAAGCGAATAGCAACCGCCTTCGCATCAACCACTCCCTGTAGTGTCACCAGGAAACGTTGTAATAAATCTTCCAGGCTATCAGAGCGATTAATCACCGTTGCCACATCATAAAGCACTTTCAGGTGATGCTTTTTTTCCGCAATAAACTTTTCCTGACGATCCATTCTCTGACGCTGCACCAGTGATGCTGCCTCATAATCATCAGTAATTGCATTAATTTGCTCACGGGTACGAATAGATAAGCAACCCGACTGTGGCAATGGCATCCGTGCATCCAGCTGACCATTACGCAGGCGTTCAGACCAGCGGGATAAATCTTCACTAAACAGCAGGAACTGCCGCCATACCCAGAAAAACAATGTAAAGACCCCCAATCCGGCTATCAGCCATAACGAGGTCATTACAAAAGATGCCCAGGACGGTACTTTCTCCAGCTGCACCAGCCAAAAATAAGCCGCCCCAATACCAATAAACAGGATGAACAGTGCAACCAGGCTAAACCAGAAGCGACGGGGGAATTCCAGTACCCGACGTTTACGCCGCCGCGTTGTTTGTGCACGTGAACCTACCGCCCGTTTAGGATCACGGTTACTGCCTCGCGGAACGGGTTCAGTGCTTCCGGGAGATGATGATGTGTCGCTGTTTTGCGCCATAAGCAAGACCAACCGTTAGTCAGCTGGTGGTTTATAATTCGGATCGTTCGGATTCATAAACACAAATTCCATGTTCCCATCCAGATCCACATAATCCAGCATTAAACCATTTGCCAGTGGCATAGACACACCATCCACCACCAGGCTGATTCCATTAGAATCCACACGCTGATCACCCGGACGCAACTTATCATCAAACCCCATCATATAATGAAATTTGCCATCTTCCTTACGCTCAATAGCAATACGTAGCGCCAGTTCCTGCGCATTACCCTGTTGTGCTGAGACCCGGATTTGCTGTGCGGCTTCTGGGGTTACTGTAATCATGTTTCAGGCGATCCTCTGTTGTTGCAGCACCGAAGTTTTCTGCAACCTGATAAATTCAATAAAACGTTGTGCCCAGGGAAACTGAGCGGTATGTCGCATGTGGGTATATGACGCCAGCAGATTCTTGTAAATCCAGCCATCGTGCTGCCCGTCAATTCCCTGCCCCCGCAGCATACGAAAAGCAAAACGACCGGTCTGCGCCAAATTTTCCAGCGCAGAATAATGAAACTCATGAGCATTAATAGTCTGTGCAGTATCACCACCCGGCCAGATCATATCCGCAGTCTCCTGCAGTTTGACGTATCCCCTGCCCTGAGGTTTTTCATGCATGACAGCATCCCCCGGAATAATACCAACCATTTCTGCCTGTTCACCCCGCCAGTGAATACTACGGGATAGATACATCAGGCCACCACATTCGGCATAAACCGGCAGACCATCTTCAATCGCCTGATAAATATCAGCACGCAAGGATTCATTTGCAGCCAGTCGATGCATCTGTGTTTCCGGAAATCCGCCGCCAATAAAAAGCCCATCAACCTCCGGCAATGATTTATCCGTCAGCGTATTGACAGGAACAATTTCAGCACCAGCCTGCTGCAAGGCATCGAGATCACCGGGGTAATAAAAAGCAAAAGCAGGATCCTGGCACACTGCAACACGTACAGGGAAGGCTTTTGGCAAAGACTGGTTTTTTGATGAGTTAACAGGTGCCTCAACAGGGTGATTAAGAGCAAACGGCGCTTTTGGAACATCTGTTCGCTCTCTGTCTGCTCCAAGCTCAAGCACTTTATCCAAATCCACCTGATCAGCCACTAAATTTCTGATCTGCACAATCCGGCGTTCAGCTTCATCACTTTCATTACTGGGCATCAAACCAAGGTGGCGTTCCTCAATCACCATTTCAGGGTCATTACGCACCGCTCCCAACACAGTGACATCAGTATATTCTTCGACAGCACGCTGCAGTTTACCCACATGACGATCACCACCGGTACGATTCAGAATCACTCCGGCAATATTTACGTCGTGATCGAATGCCTGATAACCCATTAATAGCGGTGCAATACCCCGTGTCATACCACGGGTATCCAGCACCAGAATAACGGCGGAATCTGTCAATTTTGCTAATGCTGCATTGCTATCTGAACCATCCAGAGCAATCCCGTCATACAAGCCTTTATTTGCCTCAATCAACCGGAAATCTGCGTTAGCACCATAATACTGTAGTGTTTGCAGGATTTCTGAGTGTGTCATGGTATTGAAATCAAGATTATGGCAGGGATTATCGCTGGCAGCGCTCAACCACAGCGGATCAATATAATCCGGCCCTTTCTTAAATGCCTGTACCCGCAGATTTCTCGCATGCATAGCCGCACACAGCCCGATAGAGAGTGTTGTTTTGCCTGAGGATTTGTGTGCTGCTGAAATAAGGACACTTACCATCGTGGTATTTTAGCGCAAACCACTTGCTACATCTTCTACCCGAAAGGGAGAGCCGCTAGCCAGAGCCTATCCCAGTGGGGAGTCGCAAGCAGACAATGCTTCAACATGAGCGACTGCGCTACGCCCTAACGACATAAGCTCATAGCCACCTTCAAGACAGGAAACCACCCTGCTCTGTGCATGCTTTGCCGCCAACCGGCACAACTCATTAGTTATCCAGACATAGTCTTCTTCCAACAGATTAAAGCCCCCCATATCATCATCCTGATGGGAATCAAAACCAGCGGAAATAATGACAAGTTCCGGCTGAAAAGCCTCCAACGCAGGTAACCAGCTTTCCTGAACGACCGGACGCCATTCCACACCGCCCGTACCCGCCTTCATTGGTAAGTTAATAACATTCGAAAAATCACTGTCAGCACCGGAATAAGGGTAATAAGGGTGCTGGAAAGAAGAGCAAAACAGAATCCGGGAATCATCCGCAACAATTTCTTCCGTTCCATCTCCATGGTGCACATCAAAATCAACAATCGCTACCCGCTGCAGTCCATATTGTTCCAGTGCATGTAGCGCTGCCAGAGCAACATTATTAAAGATGCAGAATCCGGCTGAGTGAGCATGCCCGGCATGATGACCTGGCGGGCGAATGATACAGAAAGCCTTATCATGCGAATCACTCATCACCTTATCCACAGCCATAATCGCTGCACCGGCACCATACAAAGCGGCATCCAGTGAATGTTCGTTCATCCCGGTATCACCATCCAGCCGAATCAACTGCCCTTCACCCGGTGAGCTGGCAAACACATGATCAACATAACCACCGTCATGCACACTTTTCAGCTGAGTTTTGGTGGCAAAAACCGCAGGATAATGCTCGCAATACGCATCAACACCAGCAGCACTGAGCTGCCCTCTGATGGCATCCAGTCGTTGCGGTGATTCCGGATGTCTGGGGCTACCATTACTGTGCAGATCACATTTTTCGTGGCTGATAATTGCAATAGTCATGAGTAATGGCTCCATCCAATGTCGAAACCACCACTATAACCACAGCTAACTCAGCTCACAATAAGCAAGCGGCACTGTCAGCGCATTGCCATATATGCCCGGCGTACACGATCCGGCATGTGGCGGCTAATCGAGATATCGTCAAAATCAATATAGCTGTCCCAGCGCGGTGCCCAGTCTAAACCTGCGCCCCCATGAAAAGTACTAAAAAAGAAAGCATTCACCGGCGCTTTGTTACCATAGCGCCAAACCATATCACTACGGCGGGTCACCAGACGCCCATCAAGCCATATTTCATACAGGCCATTGCGCTGCCCCGGCGAATTCACCCGGACACGCTGCGTGATTTCCTGCCACTGACCACGCTTTATACGGGCGTCAACCGGCCAGTGATGACCAAAACGGGAAGATTTTGGCATGCCGACATAATACAAATAAGGAACGATACGCCCATCCTCAAGCCACATCAGGCGCGATGTCCAACCATCACCATTGTAGGGTTTCCGGCCACCTGCATAGCGACCGTCTCCGCTACCCAGCCCAGGTAGCTTTCCGCCCTTCTTAAAATCGAAACCCGGCTGAAAACGCACTTTATAAGTTAACCAGTATTCGTTAGCAGCCGGAAGGTGAGCAAAAAACTGGGAACCACTGTGCCACGGCCCAACAACATTGGCCGGATATTTAACCCGCAGCACATTGTTTCCCGAGTTTTTCGGATCACGTAGGATACGGGCACGATTTCGCGTGCCATTCCACATGATATTATGCCAATCCTGACTGAGCTGTTTTTGCTCATATAATGCAGGCTGGTGGTTATTAAACGTTATTTTTAACTCATTAGCAGGAAGAGGAGAATTTCCACCGGAAACCAGTGGAGTATAGGATAGCGCTGCCGCTATCAGCAAAGCCCGGAATTTCATGTTGTGCCCCGTAGTATTGTATTTTTTATGATTAAGACACAGATTCAAGCACAAGCTTTATTAAGCGGAATTGAATACAAATGCTGTGTTATACGGGTTTATTCGCCACCTGTGGTAACTTTTTTACCACACCTGATCTCTAACATGCTGATACTCCGGTGAGTTTTTATATTTCACCGGAATGAAACAAGTTTAACCGCGATGACCACCGCCGCCTGAGCCACCGCCGCCTGAGCCACCGCCGCCTGAGCCACCGCCGCCTGAGCCACCGCCGC
>JBMZDK010000050.1:0-19234 GCA_049614265.1 Thiolinea sp. | reverse complement strand
GGCTTGTTTCCCGCCGGTTTGGAAAACAAGGCTATTCCTTTTGCACAATGGCAGGATGCGATTCCTGCGCCGATGAATACACCACCGTATCAATCGTATCAAACGGATACAGACACCGGACACAATGTCTGGCGGCTGGGTGGCAGTGGTGCAGAAATGGGGGGTGTCTTGAATTATCCTGATGGCAATGGTGCGCTTGGTATCCTGCATGGCCAGCATTTTTATAGCAAGGTATCGCCCGTCAATAGTGATGAAACCTATGTGCTTGGCGCGGGGGGGCAGAACCAGCGTTATGCGGCATTGTGGAAGCTGGCAAGCCGTGAGCTGGTGGCCTGGGTGCCCGCTGCTGATCCTGAACTGCATGTTGAGCAGCGGCATTTAATGTGGGATCGCCGTTTGCCGAATGTCTATTGGTACACGCAGGCAAATCAGCTGATGCGCGCCACAATTGATTTCAGTGATTACAGCGTTAGCAAAGAAGCCTGGGATACCTTCACTGAGTATGAACACATTACATTGGGTTATGGTGAGGGCAACTTTTCTGATGATGGCGAACGGTTGGTCATTACCGGGAAGTCGGCCAGCGATCCGTATGTGTATTTCACGCCCTATGAGGTAAACCAACGCACCAGATACCCGTGGCGGCAGGTCACCTCGCCAACACAGCCGGAGTTTGACTGGGCGGGTGTTGACCCCACTGGCCAATATATTCTGTTTAACCGTAGAGAACCTAATCGTCAGACCATTGTTGTACCGTTTAACTCTGCTGCAACGGCGGAGCCAAAGGTGGTGTACGAACACATGAAACACAGTGATTTTGTGATCGATAAACAGGGTGAAGTCTGGATTGTTTATGGTAACTGGCAGGGGCTGCATGCCTCACGTCTGTCTGATGGCTTTGATAAGCGCGTCTGGCCTGCCGGGCCGAATGTGGAGGCGGATCAATATGTCACGATGTCGGGACATGTTGCGCGGGTGAAGGATATTCCGGGGTTGGTTTTGGTTTCACGGCACTACGATGGTGGTTTGTACTACATCAATATCGACCAGCCTGGCTACAGCGTCTATCTGGGTAATTCCCGCCACGGCAGAAGCCCGCTGGGTTCTGATACCAATGGCCAGAGTGCCTATAACGGTGTCGATGAAAATGGTGAGGTGACGTTTTACAAACGTGAACCACGTGGTGCTGTATCAGCATCCGGTAAACAGGTTTTCTTTGCTGCTGATTATCAGGTGTATCTGAAAAATGGCGAGGGTTATCAGCCTGAGCCGGAATGGTGTCGGGCTTATCTGAATATGATAGATATCGGGCTTTAGGCCGGGTAAAACATTGGAAATAATATCAGGCCGGGGGCGTTAGTTACGTCCCCGGTTTTATGTTGGGGGTGTTGTCTTTTATCCTAATACTTCAATAATTGCCCGCTTCAACATGGCAATCATATCGTCAACTTCCGGTTTGCTCAGTGTCAGTGGAGGTGAAATCGCAATCGAGTTTACGCCTGCCAGAGGGCGTAAAGTGACCCCTTGCTCCCAGGCTTGTTCACAGACAGCAATCGAAATTTTCCTGCTCAGATCAAACGGCATTTTTGCTGCGGAGTCTTCCATTAGCTGTACTGCTGCGACCAGGCCTTTACCCCGGATTTCGCCCACATTCGGATGTGGCAGCAATTGTTCCTGTAGCTGCTGATGCATGTATTCACCTACATTGGCGGCTTGTTCACAGAGGTTTTCCCGCTCCATGATTTCCAGGTTTTTTAAGGCAATGGCAGCGCCGAGAGGGTGGCCACTATAGGTATAACCATGAGCAAAGTTACCCAACTTACGGCTGCCTTCACGCAAAACATCGAATACTTCATCTGTTGTGAATACGGCAGACATTGGGAATATTCCGGAGGTCAGCCCTTTGGCGGTTGCCATAAAATCAGGCTTGATCTCCATACCCGGACTGGCGAACCATTCACCGGTACGGCCATAGCCGGTGATGACTTCATCAGCGATCACTAAAATATCATTTTTGCGCATCAATTCCTGCATGCGGGGCCAATAAGACGCAGGTGGCACCAGTACACCGCCAGCGCCCATAATCGGTTCACCAATGAAAGCGGCGATGGTATCCGCACCTTCCTGTGCGATGTATTGTTCTGCTTCAGCAATCAGGCGATCAACAAAAGCCTCTTCATTTTCACCATCCTGACCCTGCAGGTAATAATGTGGGGATGACAAATGATGAATCGGCCCCAATGGCAGATCAAACCATTCATGGAATACCGGTAGGCCAGTCAAACTGGCGGCTGTGATGGAAGTGCCATGATAAGCCTGCCAGCGTGAAAGAATCTTTTTCTTCTGTGGGCGTCCGAGAATATTGTTGTAATGCCAGACCATTTTTAAAATGGTGTCATTCGCATCAGAACCAGAAGTGCCAAAGTAAACCCGTGATAAATGTTCCGGTGAGAGTTCACTAAGCTTTTGCGCCAGCATAGCTGACTTTGGATTACTCATGCCGGAGAAAGAATGGAAATAATCCAGCTCCATCGCCGCCTGTGCCATGGTTTCCGCTATTTCTTCACGACCATGTCCGATATTGACACACCATAAACCTGCTGTGCCATCAAGTACCTGGCGCCCCTGAGCATCACGAATATAATTGCCGCTGGCACCTTCAACCATTTTTGGGCCGTTTAACTGGACGGCATCGATGGAACTGGCGGGGTGGATATAATGGTTAACATCAGCAGCGATGGCTGAGTCAATAAGGTTGTTGTTATCCAAAGTCATGTGTTCGTCCTCGAATTTTGTGATCACAATATTTTGTACCACCATACACGTACGCGCGCAAAAGTTTTCAGGTATTTAAACGCTTATACTGTGCTGGCTAACAGGCTTTGCGTATTTGAAATGCTTTTGTGGCATTGCTTAACATCTATTGCATTCAGAGTCATATGAAATTCATGGATATGTCCGTATGAAAGTGGCGCCCAACGGCCGGAAGGCTGGTTTTCGGGGTTTATTGGGGAAGTGTTTGTATCATTAGATGGTTAAAATCTATTTATCTGCAAATAAGTTCACCTTATCCTTATGAGAAGGGTTTAATGCCTGATGTGAGGTTAATATGAAACTGTCTTCAAAGACATTTATTAACTAAACGAGGTGTTTATATGAAAAAGTCTGTTGTTTTTTCTGGTGTATTTGCATTTTTAATTGGAACAGCTGTTTCTGCGGCAGAAGTTGTTAGTGTTGGAGATGGTCTGGTTGATCAGTTTCAGGATCATGGTCATCATAATTCGCAGGATGCGACCATTGGCTTTATTAGTGATAAAACCGTAAATGCAAAAGTCAATGTGCTTTGGGGTGAAGTGATTCAAACTCAGTTATATGGTCACCATAATACACAGGAAGCTGTTATTGGTTTTGCTGGTGCCAAGTCAAATAATGCAGATGTTAATGTTGGTGCAGGTGCGATTTATCAACAGCAAAATGCTGGTCATAAAAACAGCCAGTCTGCAAAAATTGGCGTTGTTCATTAATAGCCTGATAAACAGGTGATGCTGTTTTAAGTCTTTTATAGTATTGCCTGAATTTGATTGGGGCAAGTGTGTGCATACCGGGCTTGCCTCAATCATGAAGAAGTATACATGCCAGAAGCTTTATACATTAAATGTTCTCTGTTTCATTAGCTGATGTGTTTTGTGTGTTTGAGAATTGTTGTCACATTGTTAATCAAATCGGGGTCTTAACGGTTGGTTTGTACAGGGGGAGATATGAGTCGATTCAGGTTATTGTTTTTTTTGTTTATTGTTCTTGTGTCATGTAAAGCCACTTATGCAGAAGAAGAGACTGATGCAGTGGCTAAAGCGAAAGAAACTGCCAGTTTAGCGAAAATTGCAAAATCAAAAGCTGAGGTGCGTTTTCAAAAGTCACAGCTTACCGGTACGGAAAGGTCTCCCCTGCAGCAATTTGATACCCAGGGGTGTGATATTAATATTGGTAATGTTGCTTTAGATGGTCTGTCAGATTCCCCCGAAGAAATTAATATAATAATTGATGGTGATATCATTCAATCAAATAATTGCCGTTAAAATCCTTTGCTTCTGTCAGCTTAATATATTAATTGGCATAAGAAAACAGGTTTTAATCTTTGCTTACTTAGTTCATAGTCTTTTTATCTAGACACCTTGCCGCACTGCTTAATGAGATAACAATTATGAAAAGTTTATCAGTTTTTTTATTAGTTTCCAGTTTGCTTTTTTCTTTTGCCGGTTGTGCCAGTGTCGATTCTCGGCTTCAACGTGAGTTTAATAAAATGAAACGTGGCCCTGCTGGTGCGCCTTATAAAAGTTTAACGAGCTTTTCTTCAGCACTGAGCTGTATGGATAATATGATGCTGTCTAAGGGGGTGAGTGGTGTTCCGGTAATGATAGAGGACATTGAGGATAAAACAGAGTCAGTTAAGACCGGAACCCGGGACATGTTGATTTCTGCAATTTCTGAAATGACTGCCAGGAGCAAGGGGATTAAGTTGATTGTCTACGGTAAGGATGCCGGAAATCTGATTTCATTTATGAAAGCTGCTAACTACGGCGGTGGTTATAAGCAAATGCCCCGTTATGATATCCAGGGTTCCATCACGCAATTTGATAAAGGTATGGCAAACTCTGATTCCAGCCTTGGCTTGTTTTACAGTAAAAAAGCGGGCGGTGGTGCAGCGCGCAGTGCTTCGCTGGATGTTATAGCGCTGGATTTAAATGTCTTAAACACTGCTGATATGAGTGTAGTGCCGGGGGTTAGCTCCAAGAATTCAGTTGCGATTTTCCAGCGGGCTGATTCCCTGGATATGGATGCCAGTATTAATAAGTTGGGTGTGTATTTCGATATGAGTATCAGTGCGAGCGACGGTAAAGCACAAGCTGTCAGGAATCTTGTCGAGCTGGCGTCTGTTGAGCTGGTTGGGAAAATGTTGGGATTGCCTTATGAACGTTGCATTGGAGCGGCGTCACAACAGTCGCATGTTAACAGAGCCGGCCGACTTTCAATTGCCCCGTCAGTGCACCAGCCGGTGAGTAGTCAAACCGTATCGGAATATACCGTTGTTGATCATGATGTACGGACACCACCTGTACAGAGTGCTGTTTATCATACTGATGATGCAGAAGGCAGGAACGTTACGAGTCGTGCTCACCAGCCGCAAACAACTCTGTTAAGACCAGCTAAACCTCAGCGTTATCAACCGGCAGCACCAGCTACTCATGATACTCACCGGGAAGATGAGGCATCAGATGGCATTGTGGTACACAAGTGCTGCAAGTATGGTTCCTGAACAGAGTTATTGTATATCCCGCTAGCAATGCGATGATTAGCACCGGGATATAGGCATTGTACGGTCAGGTGTGCTTTTCTATCCAGTCAGTGATCCACGGTTTGTGCTCGCGAATTTCTTCCAGGCTTAACCCTTTGAGCTCATGTGGGAAAACCAGCCAGTCATCAGTTTCATGGACAAAATAATCCGGAATCAGGTCTGTTTTATTCTTACTGGGTTTGTAATAAGGCGTAGCGACCCGGATATCCTGTGGTGTATTGCGGCGGGCCGTAGAGCGAATTTTTTCCAGAGCGGCTTTAATACTGTTACCCGAATCAAATACATCATCCACAATCAGCAATGAGTCTTCAGCGTTAATATTTTTAATCAGATATTCAAGGCCGTGCACCCGTACTTTATCGCGTACCTGATTCAGGTTGCTGTAGTAGGAAGTGCGAATGGCAATATGGTCGGTGCTGATACCAAAGTACTCATAGAGTTCCTGAATGACGATGCCTACCGGAGTACCTCCCCGCCAGATTGCCACGATAAAATCCGGCTTAAAGCCACTTTCAAAAATCTTTTCTGCCAATAGCAGAGAGCTATCCATTAAGTCCTGAGGACTTAGGAAGGTTTTAACAATATCTGACACCGGTTTGCCCCTGTAGGTGAGTCACTTTCCATTATAAACCCATGGAAAACACGCGATTATTCATGGCTGGCCATAAAAAATCAAATCAGGATTTCACCATCGCTAAGGATATTTCTCTGTGTCGTTGCAGGGGCTGTTTCATATCGACAGTCGTTAGTTGTCCGCTTTCGACTACGACGCGGCCATGAATGATGGATAAGTCAACGTTAAAGGGCTGACAGAAAACAGCAGCAGCAACCGGATCATGTCCGGCTCCGGCATATTGCAGGCGATTCAGGTCAACGGCAATGACATCTGCTGCTTTACCGGCCTCCAGCGAACCAATGTCATCACGCCCCAGTGTGGCGGCGCCTCCGCGTGTAGCAAGCCGCAGTGCCTCCCGGGCGGACATGGCAGCGGGATCACCGGCAAAACCTTCGCGTCCGCCTGCTGGCACATCAGCAGAATATTCATGGGGGGCGATACGTTGAATCAACATGGCCTGTCGTGCTTCTGACAGCATATTGCTTCCATCATTTGAGGCAGAACCATCAACGCCGAGTCCGACTTTAACCCCTGCCTTTGTCATTTTCGGAACAGGTGCCACTCCGCTGGCCAGGCGCATATTACTGGTGGGGCAGTGGGCAACGCCGGTACCACTGTGAGCAAAGCAGGAGATTTCCTGGTCACTCATATGCACACAGTGTGCATGCCAGACATCATCCCCTGTCCAGCCCAGTGATTCAACATAATCCACCGGCCGCATACCAAATTTTTCCAGGCAGAATTTTTCTTCATCTAAGGTTTCCGCAAGGTGGGTATGCAGGGTCACTTTATCGTATTGGCGGGCCAGTACTGCTGTTTTCTGCATCAACTCGCCGGTGACGGAGAACGGGGAGCAGGGTGCCAGCACCATGCGCAACATCGAGTATTCTGACGGGTCATGGTAGGTTTCAATCAGGCGTTTACAGTCGGCCAGAATCGCTGCCTCATCTTCTGTACAACTATCAGGTGGTAACCCACCCTGGCTTTCCCCCAATGACATTGAGCCACGGGCGGCATGGAAGCGAATGCCAATTTCCTGTGCGGCACGAATCTGGCTGTCGAGCGTGCAATCGTTGGGGTAGATATAAAGGTGATCGCTGCTGGTGGTGCAGCCGGATAACATTAATTCTGCCATTGCGGTCAGACTGCTGATATAGACGCCTTCATCTGTCAGCTTTGCCCAAATCGGGTAAAGGGTTTTGAGCCAGGTAAACAGGTTTGCGTCCTGTGCCACACAACGGGTCAGGGTCTGGTACATATGGTGGTGTGTATTGACCAGGCCGGGCAGAATCAGGTGGCCCTTCATATCAAGAACCTGATCCGCAGTTTCAGGAAGTGTGGCGCTGTCCCCAACCTGCTTGATTACATGATCTTCAATATATACGCCACCATTGGCAATTTCAGTATTGTTATCGTCGAATGTTGCCAGTAAAGCGGCGTTTTTCAGGAGGATTGAAGTCATATAGCATCACCTTTGTGTCAGTACGCAAGCAAAAGTTACCAAGTGTTTTCCATCAGGCAGTCTGTTACTGGTGACTGTGAGTAGTGACGGCGTTTATGACTGGTAACTTAGGCTATGCTGCTTAAGAGATGCTCTTTGTAAATCAATATGTCTGGCGTGTAAACAGTGATTGCATACGTCGGTTCCAGCTTGCCATGCGTTCTTTTCGGCTGGCGGGAAGGAATTTGTTGCTTTGGCAACCAGTGATTGCCTTGAGGGATTGGTGATTCTGGCGATTTTTTTTCTTTGTTGCGCTATTAGTGGCGGTTTGCATTATGATTTTCTCTATATCCATCATGAGTGAGTTAATCATAGTGGGTAGATTTGCAAAATTTTTGCAGGGGAGATGAGTGGTTGGATGAGCTATTTGTGGATATTCATTTAGTCTGCATAGGCTTCTGTCAAATGCACAATCTCACCAGTCAGCTTATCTACCTTTTCGATTGTGCCTCTGCCGGGTTTCCATACTCCGGTTTTGAACGGCTTTTTGCGTGGCTGTTCTTTGTCCTGCCGGAGCTTTCTGGCCTTAACAAGATTAGGTTGCGTCAAAATTGGCTTTGATGATTCCACGTGGCTCGGCTGTTGCTTGGGGCGTGTCGGGACAACGGTTTTAATGGTAGGAGGTGTCGGGGTTTGAGGATTACCGGTGATTTCTCCTTCAAGAGTGACTGCTTCACGTTGTTCCGGAAACGGAGATGGCACGAATTCCTCAATAGAATCAGGAGCCACATCGCTTTTCACAGCGTTGGCGGCATTTTGATTCAAGGCGTTATCTGAAGCAATTGTGTACTCACTGTTTTGGGGTTTTGCGGCATAAGTGCCGGGATTAATATCCTGATGCAGTTCTGCATTCACGCTATGGCGATTACGGATTTTTTGGTAGACATGTGATGGTAAAGCGTGTGAGTTTTGTAATATCTGTGCGAAGTGAAAACTATGTAAATTACTAAAAGACATGAAATTTTACCCATGACACTCCCTAAGACTGTTTGCCAGTATTGCCAAACTCAGGCGCTGATGCAGGAGCGGGTGGGACAGGGGAATGAAATAGCGTGATAAATGGGGAAAGCAACATGGTAATATAGGCATTGATGATTATTTGCCGGAATAGTAATGCAGGTTCGCGCTGAACAAATCAGGGATCACCTGAAGCAGGAATTGAAACCAGTTTATCTGATTACAGGTGATGAGCCGTTACAGGTGATGGAAGTGGCGGATGCGGTGCGTGAACAGGCTGCTAAACGTGGTTTTACTGAACGGGATATCCTTTCAGTTGATCCCCAGTTTGACTGGAGTGTGCTGCATGAGGCCGGTGGTGCATTGTCGCTGTTTGCAGAGAAGAAGTTGCTGGATATGCGATTGACCAGTTGTAAAATTGGTGCTTCGGGCAGTAAGGCAATGAAGGCTTATCTGGAGCGTATACCGGATGATAAGGTGCTGTTGATTCAGTGCCCGCGTCTGGAAAAGTCCTGTCGGAATGCTGCATGGGTGAAAGCAATTCAGCAACATGGTGTGATGGTGCAGATATGGGATTTATCTGCTGCTCAAACCCAAAGTTGGGTAGCACGGCGGATGCGTGATGCAGGACTACAGCCTGATACTGATGCTGTGAAGTATCTGGCGGAGCGGGTGGAAGGTAATTTGCTGGCTGCTGCGCAGGAGATCAATAAGCTGAAATTGCTGCATGGTGATGAACCGTTAACAGCAGATATAGTTGCCGGGTCAGCTGCAGATAGTTCACGTTTTACTGTGTTCGATCTGACTGAAGCCGTGCTGATGCAGGATACGGGCCGGATGCGGCATATCGTACAAATCCTGCGTGAAGAAGGGACTGCGCTACCCTTACTGGTATGGGCGCTGGCTGATTTATTACGTCAGTTGAATACCGCTTGTTTTAATCTGCAGCAACGGCAGTCAAATCAGGCAATTATGGCGCGGATGCCAAAAGCCCGGCAGGCATTGTTTCAGCAGGCGGTACAGCGTATGCAGAGAGCCAACTGGGCGCTGTTGTTTCGTAAGGTGGCTTTGCTCGATCAGCACAGCAAAGGCGTTGGCGAAGATGTATCCCGCAGTGAAGCCCGGTTGTGGGATGAAGTACTGGATGTGGCACTACGCTTAAGCGGACGGCGGTTGGTGCGTTAAAAATTATTAAGTTGGTTTATTTACAGTTTTACAGGTAATAGCGTGGATATAAAAGATTACATGCGCGAAGTCGGCATGCAGGCTAAAAAAGCCGGCAATGTGTTGGCAAATGCGGAGACGGCAACTAAGAACAGAGCGCTGCATACCATTGCTGATGCATTGTTAGCGAAAGCGTCATGGTTGCAAAGTGAGAATGAAAAAGATCTGCAGGCTGGCCGTGAGAAAGGCCTGGAAGCAGCGATGCTGGATCGTTTGACATTAAGCGATAAAGCATTGAACACCATGGCTGAAGGTCTGCGCCAGATTGCTGATCTGGCTGATCCGGTGGGCGTTATTTCTGATCTGAAGTATTTGCCAACCGGTATTCAGGTAGGTCAGATGCGGGTGCCATTAGGAGTCATTGGCATTATCTATGAGTCACGCCCGAATGTGACGGCTGATGCAGCAGCGTTATGCCTGAAATCCGGTAATGCGACTGTCTTGCGTGGCGGGTCTGAAGCCATCCATTCAAACCGGGCTATTGCTTCCTGTGTGCAGGAAGGTCTGGAAGCTGCCGGTTTACCTGCGGCTTGTGTACAGGTAATAGATACCACGGATCGTGCGGCAGTGGGTGAATTGCTGCGTCTTGATGAATTTGTTGATGTCATTATTCCACGTGGCGGTAAAGGTCTGATCGAACGGGTGAGTAACGAGTCTTTGATTCCGGTTATCAAGCATCTGGATGGAATTTGCCATGTTTACATTGATGACGAAGCGGAATTAGATAAAGCAGTTAAAGTGGCGCTGAATGCAAAAACGCAGCGTTATGGCACCTGTAATACGATGGAAACTTTATTGGTGGCGAAAGCTGTTGCCGCCGAGGTGCTGCCGGAGCTGGCTGAATTGTATGGTGAAAAGGGGGTTGAGCTGCGTGGCTGTGAACAGACGCGGGCTATTTTGCCAGGCTGTATTGTGGCCACGGAAGAAGACTGGAATACCGAGTATCTTGCTCCCATTTTGTCGATCCGGGTCGTCGAAGATATGACAGCAGCGATTGATCATATTAATACCTATAGTTCGCAGCACACCGATACTATTATGACGCGCAATATTAATAAAGCGCGGCAATTTATGCGGGCTGTCGATTCCAGTTCAGTTATGGTCAATGCATCAACACGGTTTGCTGATGGCTTTGAATATGGTCTGGGGGCGGAAATTGGTATCAGCACGGATAAGCTGCATGCCCGTGGCCCTGTGGGTTTAGATGGCCTGACTTCAATGAAGTATGTTGTGTTTGGTGACGGCCATATCCGGGAATGATCGGTATTTTAGGCGGTACATTTGACCCGGTACATTATGGTCATTTACGTACGGCGCTGGAAATTGGCGAAAGTTGCGGGATGGAACAGGTACGTTTCATTCCCGGTAATATTCCGCCTCATCGCCCTCAACCTTTGGCCAGCCCGGAGCAACGTTGGGAAATGGTGCAACTGGCAATTGCCGGAGAACCGCTTTTTATTGCAGACCGGCGTGAATTAGATCGTCGGGGTGCATCCTACACCGTAGATACACTGACATCATTGCGCCATGATCTCGGATTCAGGGTGCCATTGGCCTTCATTATGGGGATGGATGCTTTTCTGGCTTTCCGCACCTGGCATCGTTGGCAGGATATTATGCAGCAGGTACATCTGGTGGTGATGCAGCGTCCGGGCTATCAGCCTGACCCGGCTGACTGGTACGGTAAAATGTTGGTGCAGACACAATGTGAGCTGAGTGAGTCTGTTGCCGGTAAAGTTGCTTTTCTGGATGTCACTCAGCTTGAAATTTCGGCTACCGCTATTCGGCAGCGCTGTCTGGCTCAGTCGAGTCTGCGCTATCTTTTGCCGGAACCGGTGCGCCATTATATTCTGGCAAACGATTTATATGGTGCGAAGTAAGTCGAGAGCACTATGCAGTAGTTCCTGTTATGACACACTTGCTTTGGCACCCGGGTTATAGAGAGTTTTACCTTGGTGCTAATCCCTGTATACCGTTTTCTTCAGACGGCCAAAGCGTCTGTCCTTATCTTCCCCATCAGGTATTTTTACGCTTAGATATAAATCATCATAGATTTTGTCGTTCAAAAATATCTGCCGTGTGGCTTAGCCGTGGTATTCTTGCTGTTTAACAATAATCATTTTGAAGGTATTAATGGAACTGGAAGAGTTGCAGGCACTGGTGATTCGTGCTCTGGACGATATGAAGGCTCAGGATGTGCGCGTACTGGATGTCAGGGGCAAGTCGACGATTACAGATGTGATGGTCATTGCAACCGGTACATCAACGCGCCATGTTAAGTCACTGGCGGATAATGTAGCGGTTCAGGCTAAAAATGCCGGTGAACAGCCGTTGGGTACCGAAGGTGAGCGGGATTCTGAATGGATGCTGGTCGATCTTAATGATGTGGTTGTACACGTTATGACACCGGCAACCCGTGATTTTTATAATCTGGAGAAGCTGTGGGGCGATGATATGACAGCCGCTAACAGCCAGGACGGTATGCTACAAAGCAGGGCAGGGTAATGCGAATCCATTTACTGGCAGTGGGCACTAAGATGCCTGCCTGGGTTGCCACTGCCAGTAACGAATACGCCAGCCGTATGCCACCGCATTGTCAGTTGCTGATCAGGGAAATTCCACAGGAAAAACGCAGTAAAAATTCTGATTTGCAGCGTATTTGTAATATGGAAGGTGAAAAAATTCTGGCAGCTATTCCATCCGGAGCCAGAGTGATTGCCCTTGATGTACAGGGGAAAAGCTGGTCAACCGAACAGTTATCCGGCCAACTGGATAATTGGATGCAATCGGGGCAGGATATTGCCTTGTTAGTGGGTGGGCCGGAAGGGCTATCAGCAGATTGTTTGCAACGTGCAGACGCCAGGTGGTCATTGTCAGCTCTGACTTTCCCTCATCCATTGGTGCGTATTATTGTGACAGAGCAATTATTTCGTGCCTGGAGTATTTTATCTAACCATCCTTATCATCGGGGTGACTAATGCCGGATTACCATCAGAACAGCGTTTCAACTCAGGCGGAATCTGCAAGCTGCCATGATAATACACAGATTATTCTGGCTTCCGGCTCGCCACGGCGCCGCGAATTGCTGGATCAGATTGGCATTCGCTATGTAGTTCAGGCTGCTGATATAGATGAAAGTGCCTTGCCGGAAGAAACGGCTGAGACGTTGGTGCAACGCCTTGCACTCGAAAAGGCCTGCGCCGTTTGGGACAACAGTGATAAGACGCAACCGGTGTTGGGGGCGGATACTCTGGGGCAGCTTGATGGTGAGTTATTAGTAAAGCCACTGGACTTTGCTGATGCCCGGCGCATGTTAATGGATATGGCTGGTCGCAGGCATGAAATTTTGAGTGCGGTTGCGCTTTGTCATGCTGAAGGCAGTAAGGTCGCTTTGTGCCGTAGCTATGTGTGGTTTCGTGAAATTAGCGAACAGGAGATCCGCGCTTACTGGGCAAGTGGTGAACCCTGTGATAAAGCCGGGGCATATGCTATTCAGGGTTGTGGTGCGATATTTGTTGAGAGAATGGAAGGCTCCTATTCTGCAGTAATGGGCCTGCCTCTGTTTGAAACTGCCGGAATGCTGGCTGAGATTGGTATAAACCCGTTGCAGATGGTTGTTTAAAAACCACTAAGCCGGGAATAAATATTGAGGGTGCCATGAGCGCAGAATTATTAATTAATATAACGCCGCAGGAATCACGGGTTGCCCTGCTGGAAAACGGTGTGCTGCAGGAAGTCCTGATTGAGCGACTCTCGCGCCGTGGGATTGTAGGTAATATCTACAAAGGAAAGGTCTCCCGGGTTTTGCCGGGTATGGAAGCTGCCTTTATTGATATTGGACTGGAAAAGGCCGCTTTCCTGCATGCTTCTGACCTGACTCTGCCTGATGTTGAGGATCTGAATGGTGATGCTGAATTGTTGGCAAAGCCGGAAAATGCTCCGCAGATTGCTGACCTCCTGCATGAAGGTAAGGGGTTGTTGGTTCAGGTGATTAAAGATCCGTTGGGGAGTAAGGGCGCGCGCCTGACGACCTATGTCACTGTTCCATCAAGATTTCTGGTGCTGATGCCGGATAATAGCAATATCGGTATTTCCGGCAAAATTGATCAGCCGGAAGAGCGTGAACGCCTGCGTGAAATGGTGATAAATCTGCGAGAGGAATTTGAGGACGATTTTGGTTATATCGTTCGTACTGCTGCCGATGGGATTAGTGAAGAAACTTTGCGCAGGGATATGAAGTTTCTGCGGAAGCTCTGGCTGAGCATTATGGAGAGCAGTGCTTCTTCTGAGAAGGCAATGCTGGTGTATTCTGACCTGCCATTAGTACAGCGTGTTCTGCGTGATATGGTTGGTGAGCCGATTGAACGGGTGCTGATTGATTCACGGGAGACAGCAGCCAAAGTTAAAGAGTTCAGCGAAAAATATATTCCTGATCTGGAAGCTGCGATTGAACATTATCCCGGTGAGCGCCCCATATTTGATTTGCATGGTGTGGAAGAGGAAATTCAGAAGTCATTACAGCGCAAAGTGCCGCTCAAGTCGGGTGGTTACCTGATTGTTGATCAGACTGAAGCAATGACAACCATTGATGTGAATACCGGCGGATTTGTGGGTAGCCGGAATCTTGAGGAAACCATTTTCCGCACCAATATGGAAGCAGCGCAGGCGATTGCGCGTCAGTTGCGGCTGCGTAATCTGGGTGGAATCATTATCCTGGATTTCATTGATATGACGCAGGGCGAACATAAACAGCAGGTAATGAAAACGCTGGAACGGGCGTTGGAAAAAGACTATGCCAAAACCTATATTTGCGATGTATCGCCGTTAGGTCTGGTAGAAATGACCCGCAAGCGTACCCGCGAAAGCCTGGAGCATGTTTTGTGTGAATCTTGCCCGGCCTGTAAAGGCAGGGGGTATATCAAGACTGCTGAGACAGTATGTTACGAAATTTTTCGTGAGATTCTGCGTGCAGTGCGTCAGTTTGATGCCAAAGGTTTGTTGGTGTTGGCTTCACAGGATGTCATTGATTTGCTGGTGGATGAAGAGTCAGATAGCCTGGCGGAGTTACAGGAGTTTGTGAAAATTCCAACACGCTTACAGGTTGAGGCTTTGTATACACAGGAACAGTTTGATGTGGTGCTGCTGTAAGAGCAGTGCTAATGAGAGGCGGGAGTCATATTTCCAGTCCCGCCCCCTGCAATATTTTATTCTGCTTCAGCTGGCTTACACTCAACAGCACCAGACAAATAATCTGCTACTGCTCCCATCTCATCCTCATTCAGCATAGATGCCATTGGTGCCATCAGAGCAGATTGGCCGCCGCTAATTTCACCCGCTTTATAACTTTTCAGTTTTGCTACCAGATAAGCAGCAGATTGGCCCGCCAGTTTCGGGTAAGAGTCCATGATTGGTTCATTACCAGCTACACCGTGACAGCTGGTGCAGCCTTTTGTGCTATAGAGCTTTTCGCCATCAAGGTCGGCGGCAAAAGTGCTGGTTGCCGTTAGTAGCAGACTGGCAGATAAAAGAAATTTGATTGATTTCATTTTCAGTTCCTCAACAGAGACAAAATAGGATTTATGATTAATGCTCAGGTTATTGAGACATTCACAGTACATTGTCATGTGCAGTATAGCCCAGAAACCTGATCGCTATCAGGTGTAATCCTGAAACTGCTCCAGTGTTTCCAGCATTGCAACCGCGGCATTCGACAGCGTGCGCTTGCGATGTACCACTGAACCCAACCTGCGTTCCAGCAGCAGGTCTGTTTCAATAGCAGCAATACTGTCATCCAGCATGGTGTGTGGTAGCAGTGACCAGCCAAAGCCGGAACTTACCAGCATTTTCAACGTTTCAATGTAGTTGGTACTCATATGCACATTGAGTTCAACCTTCAGTTGTTGCAGTTTGTCACGCAGGATCTGGTAGGTGAAGGTGTCTTTACTTGGCAGTACGCAAGGGTGGGTGGACAGGGTTGTTAGTGACACCGGTTGCTGGTTTTGTAAAGGATGATCGGGTGCGGTAACAATCTGTAGTTTATCAACCCAGATGGTGTGTGTTTCCAGTTGCTCCGGGATATGAGCAGGTAGGGTGGCAATTGCAATTTCCAGTTCACCACGTTCAACCGCCAGGCAAGCCTGTTCCGAATCTTCGAAACGAATGTCCAGTTGTACTTTGGGGTAGTGCTGATTGAAATGTTTAAGCACCGGTGGTAGACGGCGCAGTCCAATATGATGGCTGGTCGCCATGCTTAAAATGCCGCTGACATCACCGGAAAGGTCGGCAGCATAGCGGCGGATGGCCTCAATTTCGCTATTGAGTGCCTGTACTCTTGGCAGTAAGGAGCGACCGGCTTCCGTAAGGCTAACACTGCGATTAATGCGGTTAAATAGCCTGACACCCAGCTCCCGTTCTAATACAGTGATGCGTTTGCTAATAGCTGGTTGAGTAATAAATAGCGCTTCAGCAGCTTGCGAAAAGGACTGGCAGCGTGCTACTTCGGTAAACGCCTGTAATGCATTGAAATCCAAAGCTGTATTCCTAATGGGAATCAATAATATGAAAATTATGAATTTAATTTATTTTTACTGCAATGTTATTCTGGTCAGGATCAGCTAATACGCGTTTGTAGCATTTATAAATCGACAGTCGAGGTTAAATTAATGGCAGGTAAAACACTTTACGATAAGGTTTTTGATGCCCATGTGGTCAGAAGTGAAGCGGACGGCACCGCTTTATTATATATCGACCGCCACCTGGTGCATGAAGTCACATCTCCACA
This sequence comes from Thiolinea sp., assembly GCA_049614265.1. GTDB lineage: Bacteria > Pseudomonadota > Gammaproteobacteria > Thiotrichales > Thiotrichaceae > Thiolinea. The sequence goes on along the minus strand of JBMZDK010000050.1, from coordinate 2,802 downwards.
GGCATTTGAGGGTCTGAAGCTGGCTGGTCGTAAACCATGGCGGACAGAAACCATGGTCGCAGTACCGGATCATAATATTCCAACTATCGATCAGGCTAAGGGTATTAGTGACCCGATTGCACGGTTACAGGTGGAAACGCTGGGCAATAACTGCAGCGAGCTGGGGATTACCGAATTTAATATTGGTGATCCGCGCCAGGGTATCGTACATGTCATGGGGCCGGAGCAGGGTGTCACGTTACCGGGAATGACGGTGGTTTGTGGTGATTCACATACCTCGACACACGGCGCATTTGGTGCGTTGGCGCATGGTATCGGTACGTCTGAAGTTGAGCATGTCATGGCAACGCAGTGTTTGATTCAGAAGAAAATGAAAAATATGCGGGTGAATGTCAACGGCAAGGTTGGCCCCGGAGTAACCGCAAAAGATATCGTTCTGGCGATTATTGGTGAAATCGGCACCGCTGGCGGTACAGGTTATGCGCTGGAATTTGCCGGTGAAGCGATTCGTGATCTGTCAATGGAAGGGCGGATGACGGTTTGTAATATGGCTATCGAGGGTGGAGCACGTGCTGGCATGATTGCGGTCGATGACATCACCATTGAATATGTGAAGGGCCGTCCTTATGCACCGTCCGGTGAGCAGTGGGATGCTGCAGTCGTGGCGTGGAGTGATCTGCATTCTGATGAGGATGCGGTATTTGATCTTGAGGTTAATCTGGATGCAGCAAGCATCATCCCTCAGGTAACCTGGGGTACTTCGCCGGAGATGGTGGTGCCGGTTAATGGTATGACACCTGATCCTGCAGCAGAAGCTGATCCGACTAAAGCCAGTGGTATCCGTGGCGCACTGGAATACATGGGATTGGAAGCGAATACACCACTGACTGAAGTTCAGCTGGATAAGGTTTTCATCGGTTCGTGTACTAATTCGCGGATAGAAGATTTGCGGGCGGCCGCTGCGGTAGCTGAAGGACGTCAGGTAGCGGATAACATTAAGCTGGCAATGGTTGTACCGGGTTCTGGTTTGGTAAAGAAGCAGGCTGAAGATGAAGGTCTGGATAAGATCTTTACGGCTGCCGGATTTGAGTGGCGTGAGCCGGGTTGTTCGATGTGTCTGGCGATGAATGCTGACCGGCTGGAGCCGGGTGAACGTTGTGCTTCAACTTCGAACCGGAATTTTGAAGGGCGTCAGGGACAGGGTGGCCGCACACATCTGGTGAGTCCGGCAATGGCTGCTGCTGCCGCAGTGGCGGGTCACTTTACTGATGTGCGCGCGATTTAAGAGGGCAAGGAACAATGGATAAATTTACAGTACACACCGGTTTGGTTGCACCATTGGATCGTGCAAATGTTGATACGGACGCCATTATCCCAAAGCAATACCTGAAGTCTATTAAGCGCAGCGGTTATGGCCCGACTCTGTTTGATGAGTGGCGTTACCATGAGCCGGGAGAGCCTGGCATGGATCACAGCCAGCGTACACCGCGTAAGGATTTTGTGCTGAACCTGCCACGTTATGAGGGTGCCTCTGTTTTACTGGCACGGGAAAACTTTGGCTGTGGCTCTTCACGTGAACATGCGGTTTGGGCGCTGACTGACTTTGGGATTCGTGTGGTGCTGGCCCCCAGTTTTGCTGATATTTTCTTTAACAACAGTTTTAAAAACGGCTTATTGCCGATTGTGCTGGATACCAGTGTGATTGATCAGCTGTTTAATGCAGCTGAGGCAGAAGAGGGTTATCAGCTGACCGTTGATCTTGATGCACAGCAGGTAAAAACTGCCGGTGGTGAAGTATTCGATTTTGAGGTCGATGAGTTCCGCAAATACTGTCTGCTGAATGGTCTGGATGATATTGGTCTGACTTTGCAGCATGCAGAGAGTATTCGTGCTTTCGAAGTTCAGCATAAACAGGCTGCTCCCTGGTTATTTTGATCGTTCAGTTCCGGGGGAATCGCTGATTTCCTCGCTGACAGGGTGAAACCCTTTCATGTAAATGACGGTTAAAATAATGTGCTGCTGAGTAAAAATAGCCGGGGTAAAGTGCTGTAAAAATTTTCAAATTCGCAAAGCCTGTTAGCTAACGAAGCACAGACTTTGAAATACCTGAAAATTTTTGCGTACATATTAAGAGAAAATAGGTTGCACCTGCTATTTACAGGAATTTTTACAGGAAAAAAGTAATGTCAAAGACATATGATGTAGCTGTTGTCGGTGCGACAGGAGCGGTAGGGGAAACCATGCTGGCGATTCTGGCTGAGCGTGAATTTCCGGTTGGCAATGTTTATGCTCTGGCGAGTGAACGTTCTGCGGGTAAAGAAGTTAGCTTTGGGCGTAAAACTCTGATCGTTGAAAATTTGGCAACCTTTGATTTTTCTAAAGTCCAGATTGGTATTTTTTCACCGGGAGCGTCAATTTCGAAGATTTATGCGCCCAAAGCGGCTGAAGCTGGCTGTATAGTGATTGATAATACTTCACAGTTTCGTTATGACGATGATATCCCATTGGTAGTGCCAGAGGTTAATCCTCATGCAGTGGCTGCTTATAAATCACGCGGAATCATCGCTAATCCGAATTGTTCGACCATTCAGATGTTAGTTGCTTTAAAGCCATTGCATGATGTGGCTAAAATCACGCGCATAAATGTGGCGACTTACCAGGCTGTGTCAGGCACTGGTAAAGACGCTATTGACGAACTTGCCTCCCAAACAGCCAGTTTACTGAATGGTAAGCCGGTTGAGTGTAATGTTTACCCTAAGCAAATTTCGTTCAATGCCTTGCCTCACATCGATGTCTTCATGG
>JBMZDK010000049.1:0-19263 GCA_049614265.1 Thiolinea sp. | reverse complement strand
ACAACACCGATACCGACAACACCGATACCGACAACACCGATACCGACAACACCGAAAATACCTTTGTCTCTAAGGCTGCTTTGGGTCAACAGGTTTTCGCTGATCCCCGCTTTTCTTTTAACCGAACTCAATCATGCGCAACCTGTCACAATCCGGAGAACGGCTTTATTGATGACCGCAATAATGGCGTGGCTGCTGCCGTATCACTGGGTGATGATGGTATTTCTCTGGGTAACCGCAATAGCCCGACTGTAAGCTACGCCGCATTAACCCCCAACTTTACCGGCAATAACCAAAATGCACGAGGCGGACAGTTTTTAGATGGCCGGGCAGCAGATCTGCACACTCAAGCTGGCGAACCGTTCCTCAATCCGCTGGAAATGAATATGCCAGACAGGGTTAGCGTAGTAGCCCGCATGATGGAGAGCACTGAATACCTGGCTGCTTTCCGCGATTTTTATGGTGATACCGTGTTTGATGATACTAACTCAGCTTTTCTTGCACTGACCGATGTGCTGGCTGAATTCCAGGAAACACCGGCTGTATCACCATTCGACTCAAAATATGACCGCGCACTGGCTGGAACTTACACCATGAGCGCCCCGGAATTACAGGGCATGAACCTGTTTTTCTCCAATCAAACCAGCTGCCTGGAATGCCATCACGTCGATAACCTTCCTAATCGCTCACCGAATGAGTTATTTACCAACCATCGTTATTTCAGCATTGGCACACCTGCAAACCAGACGCTCAACAACCATCTCAGCAGCATTGGCCAACAGGCGGGCCTGGTAGCAAATGGTGACCTGGGCTTATTCCACAACCCAGCTGTCAATAACAACCCACAGACACGCGGTTTATTTAAAGTACCCACATTACGCAATATCGCTGTCACCGGGCCGTATATGCACAATGGAACCTTCGCCAACTTGGAAACTGTACTGCACTTTTATGATCACCGGGGAGGCCAGCGTGGTGGTGGCAATGGCGGAGGCGGAAACCGTCGCCCGATTAATCCGGAAACCGGTCAGCCATGGGGTAACCCCGAAGTAAATGCCAATATCAGTAACAACCGTTTACGCATGCCGGGATTAAATAATAATGAAGTTAATGCACTGGAGTGCTTCCTGAGGACGCTGACTGATGAACAGTTTGAGGAAGACCTGCCACCATTAAGAGCAGGACTGAACTGCTCATGATCTGAAATATTCCGCTCCACACCAGGTCTGCTTTAACAAAGAGACCTGTCTTTAAGCGCCCGAACCCTCTGGGCGCTTTTTTTATCTATACAAAAAGCAACCGGCTCAATCCAACAGGCGATATAAAGTGCCGCAATAAGGACAGCGAACCGTTTTATCCTCACTATCCTCAATCGAAAGGTAGACTTTTGGATGTGCACACCACACTGCATTGTCATCAGTTGGGCAGTGCAGCGGCAGATCTGATCTTTTCACCAACGCTTCTTTACTATCTCCTAAGCGCTGATAATCCTCGGGCAATGGTTGCTTCATTTCAACTTATACCTGAGTCAGCCACTCACTGTATTCAGGCTTACGCCCGGCAACAATATCAAAATACAGTGTCTGTAGCTTTTCGGTGATCGGGCCACGGGTACCATTACCGATTGGGCGACGGTCTAATTCACGGATTGGCGTAACCTCAGCTGCTGTTCCGCTGAAAAACGCTTCATCCGCTATGTAAACTTCATCCCGGGTCAGGCGCTTCTCAACAATCTCAATCCCCAGATCAGTTGCCAGCTTCAATAAGGTCTGGCGCGTAATGCCGTCCAGTGCTGAAGTCAGATCAGGTGTATAAATCACGCCTTTCTTAACAATAAAGAAGTTCTCACCGCTGCCCTCAGCCACATAACCTTCATTATCCAGCAACAATGCTTCGTCGTAGCCATCATCAATTGCTTCACGTAAGGCCAGCATGGAATTAATGTAATTCCCGTTTGCCTTAGATTTACACATGGTAATATTTACATGATGACGGGTGAAGGAAGAGGTTTTAATCCGAATGCCGTTTTTCATATTATCAGCACCAAGATAAGCGCCCCATTCCCAGGCAGCAACCATACAATGTACTTTAAGGCCATCAGCACGCAGACCCATACCCTCTGAACCGTAGAAACACATCGGGCGCAGATAAGCTGATTTCAGGTTATTTTCCCGCACAACAGCACGCTGTACTTCATTCAGTTCTTCTTTACTGAACGGAATATCCATGCGCATGATTTTGCCGGAATTGAACAGGCGGTCTGTATGATCATCCAGTCTGAAAATCGCTGTACCGGAGTCAGTCTCATAGGCCCGCACTCCTTCAAAAACCCCCATACCGTAATGCAGTGTATGAGTCAGGACATGAACCTTCGCCTCGCGCCAGGGAACCATCTCCCCATCCAGCCAGATTACTCCATCGCGATCAGCCATTGACATCGTTATTTCTCCCGAAACCGTCTTTAATAATCAGAAACGGGAAGGATAGCATGGCAGGCTACTTGCCGAGAATAGGCGAAATCAGCAGATTTCACCTTAATATTGCGTTTGCTGTGATATTACTGGCCAACAGCCTGGAACACAGTGACCCCGTTTTCCTGATAGCTGGTGAACTTCACTTTCTGCACACCGCTACGCTTAAAATTCTGCTGTTTTGCCAGTGTGCGCTTCGAGCCACCACTCAGACGCTGATACTCACTCATCACCTTGACCACATAGTTTTGTGTTTCACGGTAAGGAGGAATTCCATTGTATTTATCAACAGCGCCCGGCCCGGCATTATAAGCGGCCAGCGCCAGCTCTTTATTGCCCCCATAACGACGCAACATACGCGCCAGATATTTAACGCCGCCACGGATATTTTGCTTAGGATTCATTGCATTACGCACACCCATCATATCCGCAGTACCCGGCATCAGTTGCATCAGTCCCTGAGCACCGGCATGAGAGCGTGCTTTAGGGTTGAAGCAGGATTCCTGACGGATAAGCGCACGCACCAGATATTCTTCCACCCCATAAGACCTGGCATACTTCTTAATCGATCCAAGGTAGGGTTTGGTTTTCTTAGCGATGCGCTTGTGACTTCCGCAGCTCACTTTAGCATTGTAATTGCGTGATGCCGGTGCAGCTGCCCGTTTTTTCCGGGGTGTTTTTTTTAGCAACTTAACCTGTTTTTTCCCTTTGACCGAGCCATTAGTTAGCCAACGGGTACCATTACTATCAACATAGGAATAAATGTCTGCGGAAACAGTCTGACTGATTGACAACGCGGTAACCAGAAACAGAGACACTACATACCGGCCGAGCCTGCCATGCGTAAGCTTGCTTATATTCATTTTATTTGTATTTTTTTTATGAATCCAAAGTAAAGCTAAAGATTCGGGGGTTTCAGGGCTTGTGGTTCAAGAATTATCAGCGTTATTTATACGAGAGCAACCGCCAAAAGTCACTAAATTATAGATAAGTGGCACAGAAGAAATACTCGTACTTTTTTCTAAACCGCCCATCACGTTAGTAGCACTCCCTCAATCCCCGAAACAGCTATCATAAAACTGAAGTTACAAATAAGTTCTTCAGTTAGCAGGAAAGGTTCGTGAGTATTCATAGGGAACGTGATACCGCAACCACAAAGCCCGTGGAATACACGGGCTTTGTTTTTTGCAATTTTAAGGCGGATTAGTTTTGGTTGATCAGTGCAGTACTTTTGGATCAGCCAGACTAAACGGCTCAATCACCGCATCGAACTCAGTGCCATCATCAGCACGCATGCGGTAACTGCCCTGCATGGAACCAATAGGTGTATCCAGTACAGTACCACTGGAATACCGGAAACCTTCATCCGGTGATAAATGAGGCTGTTCGCCGACTACACCATCGCCACGAACTTCCTGAGTCATGCCATTTGAATCAGTAATAATCCAGTGCCGGCTTAACAGACGAGCCGGAATGGTACCCTGATTAATAATTGTAATGGTGTAGGTGAACACATAGCGGTTCTGGTCTGGTTCGGACTCAGTGGCAATGTAGGCCGTTTCCACAGAAACCCGGATGTCATAGATTTGTTCACTCATTGACTAAAATTACCATAATATTAAGGGGTAGCACTATTATTGAACAATCGCTATTGTTTCACAAAACTACCAGATTATCGCGGTGAATTAGCTCAGCCGCATCAACATAACCCAAAATCTTCTCTATATCGCGTGAGGGACGCTGTTTTATCTGCTTAGCCTGGATACTGGAATAATTCACCAGCCCTTTCGCCAGCAAATGCCCTTTACTATCCAGACAACTTACCACTTCACCACGGCCAAACTCACCTTCAACACGTGTCACCCCGACCGGCAACAAACTACGCCCTGTCTCACGAATCGCCCGCGCAGCACCATCATCCAACCAGACTTTACCGCATGATTCCAGCTGACTGGCAATCCATTGCTTACGCGCTGCGAGTGGCGCACTATCCGGCAACAATAGTGTACCCAACGTCTCACCGGCCCGCAGGCGCTCTAAGATACCCGCTTCCTGGCCTGAGGCAATGAGCGTAGCACAACCTGAGCGATTCGCCCGCTGTGCCGCCAGCACTTTAGTACGCATCCCTCCGCTACCAACATTGGTACCGGCACCACCGGCAAATGCCAGAAAACGCTGATCATTAGCCTGCCCCTCACTAATCAACTCAGCATCAGCATGCTGGCGCGGGTCTTTATTATACAACCCCTGCTGATCCGTCAGAATTACCAGCAAATCAGCCTCAACCAGGTTCGCCACCAGCGCTCCCAGAGTATCATTATCCCCCAGCCGAATTTCTTCTGCTGCCACAGTATCATTTTCATTCACCACCGGAATAGTGCCGAGCTTCACCAGATGACGAAGAGTATTCCGGGCATTCAGGTAGCGCCTGCGATTGGCCAGATCGTCATGCGTCAGCAAGACCTGTGCAGCATGTAAACCATACTGCTGAAAATTTTCCTCATAAGCCTGTACCAGACTCATTTGACCAATAGCTGCCGCAGCCTGTTTTTCAAACAGCGCCTTCGGACGCTCTGTCCACCCCATCCGGCACATACCTTCAGCCACAGCCCCGGAAGAGACCAGAACGACTTCAATACCCAGCTGACGTAAACGCACAATCTGTCCCGCCCAGTCAGCTAATGCCTCACGATCCAGCCCTTTACCATCACGAGTCAGCAGGGCGCTGCCGATTTTAACAATCCAGCGCTGCGTCTTACCTATAAAATCAACTCTGCTCGCCATAACCTTCTATCGTTTGCATAATCCGGTAACACAAATCCTGGGTGCCCTGCGCTGTAGCAGCAGAAATAAAGAATACTTCACCTTCCCAGCCCAGCTCATCGACAATCGCCTGACAACGCTGCTCACGCTCCTCCAGCGGTAATAAATCCACTTTATTCAGCACCAACCAGCGCGGTCGTTCACTCAGCTCTTCGCTATAATGCTCCAGTTCTTGCTCAATCGTCCTGACTGCAGAAACCGGATCTTCGCTTTCGTCCATTGGAGCCACATCAACCAGATGCAATAACAGGCTGGTTCGGGATAAATGTTTGAGAAACTGAATACCTAACCCAGCACCTTCAGCAGCACCCTCAATCAGGCCGGGAATATCCGCCATAACGAAGCTTTGCAGTTGCCCCACATTCACTACCCCAAGATTTGGATACAGTGTGGTAAACGGGTAATTAGCTACCTTTGGCCGGGCAGCAGACACCGCACTAATTAAGGTCGATTTACCGGCATTTGGCAAACCAAGCAACCCGACATCTGCCAGCAGCTTCAGCTCAAGACGCAACTGACGTAACTCACCCGGCGTTCCCGGCTTAGACTGACGTGGCGCACGATTTACCGAACTTTTATACCTCAGATTACCAAGACCATGAAAACCGCCTCTGGCCACCATGAGCTTTTGTCCTTCCTCTGTAATATCACCAATCAATTCGCCGGTTTCTTCATCAAAGGCCATTGTCCCCACCGGTACCGGGATCAGCTTATCTGCTCCCCGGTGGCCGGTCATATTACGCCCGGCACCGTTTTTACCACGCTCCGCCTCATAGTGACGGGTATGGCGAAAATCCATCAGGGTATTTAAGTTACGGTCAGCAACCAGATAAACATTGCCACCATCACCGCCGTCACCACCATCCGGGCCACCGTACTCAATGTATTTCTCACGACGGAAACTGACAGCACCATTACCGCCATCCCCGGCTTTGACCTGTATTCTTGCTTCATCTACAAATTGCATGGTTATGTCCTGCTGTTTCCATCTTTAGTACGCGAAAAAGCCCCGACTAGCGGGGCTTTTCTCAATATCCGGATTGGATCAAATGCTAGCCGTTTTGCGCTGCACTCTCTGCCGGTTGGATACTGATAAATTTACGGTTTTTAGGGCCTTTCTGCTGGAAAGTCACATAACCGTCTGCCTTAGCAAACAGGGTGTGATCTTTACCGCAACCCACGTTCTCACCCGCGTGAAACTTTGTGCCGCGCTGACGAACCAGAATATTACCGGCCTGTACCAGCTGACCACCAAAGCGCTTAACACCAAGGCGTTTCGATTCTGAATCGCGTCCGTTACGGGTACTACCGCCTGCTTTTTTATGTGCCATGTCTGGATCCCCTTAACTTATGCCGTAATTTCGTTGATTTCGATTTGTGTCAGATACTGGCGATGACCAGTTTTCTTCTGATGGTGTTTACGACGACGGAATTTCATAATCTCAATTTTCTCGCCACGCATCTGTGAAGTCACAGTAGCGGTTACTTTAGAACCTTCTACATAAGGCGCGCCGATTTTTACATCTTCGCCTTCACCAACCATCAGGACATTATCAAAATCGATGCTGGCACCTTCTTCTGCATCCAGCTTTTCCACCTGGATGACGTCGCCCTGAGCGACACGGTACTGTTTACCGCCTGTTGCAATAACCGCGTACATAATACTGTAGCTCCGAAAATGTCCTGTAAAAAGGCCGCAGATTTTACTGACCTATACGCATCAGGTCAAACAAATTAATGACTAAACACTTAAAAAGACCAGTACCACCTGATAGTAACTCTTGACAGGGGTCTGTGCTCTTCCTAGCATGCGATGCTTTCAGGCCCTAAGTCTAGCCATGGATTTTAACCAGATTCTCCAACTTGTCGATGATGATATGCAGGCGGTTAACCGTCTGATCACTCAACGCCTGCACTCAGAAGTCGTACTGATCAACCAGCTGAGCCATTATATTATCAGCAGTGGGGGCAAACGTCTGCGCCCTATGCTGGCATTAATCAGCGCACGTGCCTGCGGTTATGAAGGCACCAGCCATATCGATATCGCAGCCATTGTTGAGTTCATCCACACTGCAACTCTGCTGCATGATGATGTTGTTGATGAATCTGAGTTACGCCGTGGCAAAGAAACTGCAAATAACGTCTGGGGTAATCAGGCCGCCGTTCTGGTCGGCGATTTCCTCTACTCACGTTCCTTCGAAATGATGGTTGATGTTAACAGCATGCGGGTTATGCAAATACTTGCAGGCACAACAAACACCATTGCAGAAGGCGAAGTATTACAGTTACTAAACTGCCATGATGCAGATACCACTGAAGCCAGCTATATGGAGGTCATTCACTCCAAAACCGCTAAATTGTTTGAAGCTGCATGCCTGCTGGGAGCAGTTTTGGCTGGCTGCGATGCAGAAGAGGAAAAGGCAATGGCTGCCTACGGCATGCACCTTGGTACAGCTTTTCAGCTGGTTGATGATGTGCTGGACTATAGTGCCGACAGTGAAGAACTGGGTAAAAACGTCGGTGATGATTTAGCAGAGGGCAAACCCACACTGCCGTTGATTATTGCGCTGCAGCGTGCCGGGGAAGATGACGCGCAAGTCATTCGCCACGCTATTGAAAACGGTGGTCTGGATCAGATTGAGCAGATCATGACAACGATCCATCACACTGATGCACTTGGCTACACAATGGAACGCGCCAAACAGGAAGCCGAACTGGCTGTGGATAGTTTGGCTGTATTCAAGCCTTCAGCGCACAAACAGGCACTGGAAACACTGGCCTGGTTCTCGGTAGAACGCGCGCATTGATAATGCGCCCCCTGCCCTGAAAACCCTGCTGAGCCTGTAAATATAGGCAAATCAATAAAAATTTCCACTCAGGGACAGCACTGGAACAGACAATAAAACGTTCTATCCTTTACACTGGTATTTTTTTGTCATTCATGCCCCATCATGACCAACAAAGTACTGCTACTGTTTGCTCATCCGTCGCGCCATCGCTCTGAAATTAATGACCCATTATTCAGAGCAGCACAGAATCTGAGCCATATAACAGCAATAGACCTCTATCAGGAATACCCAACCTACCAAATTGATATTGACCGTGAACAGCAGCAGTTGCTGGCACATGACATTATCATCTTCATGTTTCCGCTCTACTGGTATTCCACACCGGCCATTTTAAAGGAATGGCAGGATCTGGTACTTGAGTATGGTTTTGCCTATGGCGCTGAAGGCACCGCTCTAAAGAACAAAACCTTTTTTTGTGTCACCAGCTCCGGCGGGCCGGAATCTGTTTACCAACGCACCGGACTCAATCACTGCACCATCCGGGATTTGCTGCAGCCACTGGAACAAATGGCCCATATGTGCGGCATGACATACTGGCCTCCATTCATTTTACACGGCGCCCGCACTGCGCTGAAGGAACACCGCTTCAGCCAACATCTTCAGGACTGGCAGCATTTGTTATCGGCGCTGACCAGTGACCGTGTACAGCTCAACGAGCGTGCTTTACGCTCGGACAAGCTCAATGACCACCTCAGTGCCATTGTTCAGGAGGACACCCCATGACTCCCTATCTGATTCAGGCTTTCATTTATCTTTGTGCCGCAGTTATTGCTGTCCCTCTGGCGAAACGCTTAGGTCTTGGCTCCGTTTTGGGCTATCTGATAGCCGGGGTGATTATTGGGCCGGTATCAGGACTGGTCGGCAGCGAAACTCAAAGCCTGCAGCACTTTGCTGAGTTTGGGGTGGTGATGATGTTGTTCCTGGTAGGCCTCGAACTCGAACCGCGCAACCTATGGGGAATGCGCCATCGTCTGCTCGGGCTGGGTGGGCTGCAGGTTGGCCTGACCATGGGAACCATTTTTTTATTCAGTCTGATGGCTGGTCTTGAATGGCGCACGGCTTTAGTTGTTGGCATGATCCTTTCATTGTCATCCACAGCGATTGTTTTACAAACACTGAATGAAAAAGGCCTGCAGAAATCAGAAGGTGGGCGCAGTGCATTCTCTGTGCTGCTGTTTCAGGATATCGCCGTCATCCCGATGCTTGCGCTTATTCCTCTGCTCGAAATTCCGTGGCTGGTGGAACTGATCAATGCCACGTCTCAATCGGCACCAGACACACACCACGGCCCGGATTTTTTTGCTGACCTGCCCAACTGGGGATATACCCTGGTGGTGATTGGCGCCATTGCCGGTGTTATTCTCGCCGGGCATTTCCTCAGCCACCCATTGTTTAACTTTGTTGCCGGAGCCAGACTTCGTGAAATATTTACGGCCACTTCCTTAATGTTGGTCATTGGTATTGCGGCTCTGATGGATATTGTCGGCTTATCGCCTGCTCTGGGCACCTTTATCGCTGGTGTTGTATTGGCTAACAGCGAGTTCCGCCACGAACTGGAAGCGAATATTGAGCCATTTAAAGGCCTGTTGCTGGGATTATTCTTTATCACTGTTGGCGCAGGAATCAACTTCGCCACGCTGTCGGAAAACCTGTGGGTGGTGTTAGGCCTGACAGCGGGTATCATCGTATTAAAAGCAGCCATCCTTTACCTGCTCGCCCTAATTTTTAAAGTGCATGGCAGTGACCGCTGGTTACTCACGCTATCACTGGCTCAGGCCGGTGAGTTTGGCTTCGTGCTTATCAGCTTTACCGTACAACGTTTTGTACTGCCAACACCTATTGCAGAGATTATGGCTCTGGTAGTTGCCCTGTCCATGTTCCTGACTCCCATCCTGTTTATTCTGTTGGAAAAAGTGCTGATGCCCCGTTTTCAGCAGCAGCAAAACGAGCTACCTCCCGATGATATTGATGAACATGGCACCGTCATTATTGCCGGTATTGGCCGCTTTGGGCAGATTGTCCACCGCCTGTTAATTGCTAATCAGATCCCGGCCACGGTACTTGATTACAGCACCAATGCACTACACAACCTGCGTCAGGTCGGCATCAAAGCCTATTACGGCGACCCAACCCGCACAGAATTACTGGAGACAGCAGGTATCGCGGATGCTGCGATGCTGGTTATCGCGATTGATGGCAAAGAACAATCCGTTACTCTGGTGGAAGAAATCAAAAAACAATATCCCGATCTCCCGGTACTGGTCAGGGCTTATGACGAAATACACCGGTTCCAGCTTAAATATGCCGGTGCTGATATTGTTATTAAGGAGACCTACGACTCTGCGCTGCGGGCTGGCGGCGAAACCTTAAAAACGTTGGGATTTCACGCCTTCCAGGCCGAAAAAATGACCCGGGCCTTTGCTGCCACGGAAAATGCCAATAGCGAAGAACTGTATCAAACCTGGCTGGATACAGAAGATGACGAAGACAAAATCCTGACGCTGCGTACCCACTTTATGAAACTGGAAGCACGTCTGGTTGAAGCCATACGTCATGATCGCAGCGATGGTCATAGCCTGTCAGAGCGAGGCTGGACACCTCCGCCCAAAGAATTTACCCGCGAGCCGGATGATCAGCCCCGGTGATGGTACACCGGGGATTTTGCAATAGCTCTAATCATCGCTATCCTGGCCCACTGCCAAAACCGTGAATCATTCTCCGGTTTTGGCAACCACCGAGAGTTCAGTGCTGCATCTCACGACGACGCCAGAATACTATCGCTGACAGCAACATGGATAATAAACCAAGTGCCCAAGTGCTCGCTGTTGGTATCTGTACGGACTCCTGTACGGCTTTTGAGGCGGTAAAACCAAAGCCAACCGTCAGATTTGTCGACTTATCACCATCACCGTCATTCTCCGGCTCACTACCCCAACTCAGTGTGATTGGTGAGCTGGATACCGTACCATTATTGACAATACTGCCATTACTGTCCTGAGCATTATTATCATCCGGGTCGCCACTCGCCTGAGTTGGTTCATAACCTGCCGGTGGCGTGACCTGAATAATGTAGTCACCTTCACGCAGGTTACCAAAGAAATAATCACCGTTTGACCCCGTCAGCTGTGGCTTCACTACATCACCACTCAGGTCAATCGCCGGTTCACCATCCGCCGTCAGCAGGGTTACCACAGCCTGTGGCACACCCGGCTCGTCATTACCCTGCAGACCATTGGAATCCAGATCAATCCAGATGCGGCTTCCAACACCCACCGGGCGATAGAAACCACAGTCTACGGCGGTAATACTTCGTTTATTGTTTAAAGGCAGTAGCTTGAAGAATGGCGTTTGGTATTGACCCGCCGCGGTTTCCACACAGTTACTGTCGGAATCTGAAGCATTGTCATCCGGATCAGCTCCTCCCGGAGACAGCTGATAACCTGCTTCCGGTGGCTGCACTGAAATACTGTATTCACCGGGCACCAGATCATCAAAATCATAGCTACCAGTGCTATCTGTTACCACTGGCTCAACCAGTTGCTGATTGACATCATAAACCGGCTCATCCGCTTCTGTGCCATGCAGGGTAACCGTCATGTCAGGCAAGCCCGGTTCACCGGCATCCTGCTGGCCATTCGCATTCAGATCTTCCCAAATCGTACTGGCAACCCGCATAGACTGATAAAAACCACAATCGACCGTCAGATTACCATTGGTATCATCGCCATCAATGGTTTGCACCGGTTCAGCATTTTCCGCCAACGTTACCGGATGTGTCTGAATCAGTCCGTCATCACCGGCAAAACAATTACTATCTGTATTGCTATCTGAGTCATCCGCATCAGCACCACCTGCTGATAGATAATGCTCTGCCGGTGGCGACATATAAACAACGTAGTCGCCTTCAGCCAGGTCAACAAAACGGTACAGGCCGGTATTATCCGTAGTTTGTGGCGCTACCGGCTTGCCATAAACATCATTGACAACATTTCCGGCCATATCAGCCAAACTGACAGTAACACCAGACAAACCTTTCTCTTCATTATCCTGGAAACCATCAGCATCCTCATCCAGCCAAACATAATTTCCCAAACTCAGTTTGACGGTCTTAGGCAGATAGAAACCACAGTCCAATGTCAAATTACCATGTGTACCGTCACCATCAATTGCTGTATCCGGTTCAGTGCCGGAAGCCAGCGTAAACGGTGATGTTTCTATGCCTGCACCTGCTGTTATGCAATTGCTGTCTGTGTTGCTTACATCAGTATCGGCATCAGCGCCACCCTGTGTCAGCAAATAATCTGTCGGTGGCACCAGACGCAGTAAATAATCACCCTCGGGCAGCTGATTAAACAGATACTTACCGGTATTATCCGTGGTCTGGCTGGTTACAGTCTGTCCGTTCAGATCTTGCGGGATACTGCCATCAGCATTGAATAATCGTACCACCACACCGCTCAGCCCCGGCTCATTGTCATCCTGCCGACCATCTTCATTCAGATCATTCCAGATATAATCACCGACATATACCGGAATTACCGGCTCAGCAGGTGGTATCAGGGCAAAATCAACCGTCAGATTTGACTGATCATCCGGTGTACCCAGACCATCATTACCGGCAATACCACTGGCTACCGGTGATTCATTCAGCGGCTCATTTTTACCACCCAGCGTCACCAGCCCGGAGCACACACCCTCAGTCGTATCATTGCTGCCATTATCATTGCCATCAATATCAAGATTCGGATCGGCCTCATCACCAATAAAGCTGCTGATATAGCCTTCAACAACCCCACCGGAAGCAAAATTATCTGCTGGCAGGCAAACCCTGTAATCACCCGCGTCCAAATCACTAAACAAGTAATAACCATCAACAGCTGTTATGCGCTGTAAAACGTCATCAGTACTATTTAGCAACTCAACACCGATAGCCTGTGTAGCCCTGGCTTCTCCACTATCTTTCACGCCATTATTCGCATTCGCCTCAACGGCACCTCCTGTATCAAGCCAGATCTGATTACCGATACTGTATCTGAGCACGGTGGACTGATGGAAACCGCAATCCACGGTCATATTGCTGTTGGCATCATCACCATCAATACCCGCGCCCGGTTCAGTGCCCGCAGCCAGTGTTACTGGCAAGGTGCGAATACCATCTGCAGTCACCAGACAATTGTTGTCTTCATTGCTATCGTTCTGGTCAACATCAAACCCTCCGGACGTTGGCACATAACCCTCTGGCGGGACAACAGCAACAATATAATCACCTTCCAGTAAACGGGTAAACTGATATTCTCCGGATGCAGTAACTGTCTGAGCAGGAACAAATATACCGTCCAGATCACGCACCGGCGTGCCATCAACATTGAGTAATGACACCTGCGCGCCCGTCAAACCCGATTCATCGGATGACTGCAAGCCATCACGGTTTTCATCCAGCCAGATATAATTACCCAGACTCATTGGTACCTTCGGAATACCGGGAAGGATCGTGACTTTATAATCTTCTACTTCACCATCTGCGGCTTCACCGGTGATGCCGTCATTACCCGCTGTGGAGCAGCGAAAACGCGCATACGTCTCACCAGTGACAGCCAGTGTCGGTACATCCAGCGTTAACTCATTAGCTCCTGCGACTAAGTCCTGGTCAGAGAAGATATATTCAGTTACCCCTGTCCAGGAGCCATCAGCATCCCAGTCAACCCAGGCATTGAGCTTACAGGCTTTGCTTGCCGTGACCGTTATCTGAACATTGCGCTCCCCAACCAGCAAGTCACCAAACACCACACCGTCTTCATCGTTACTCTGAGTGCAGTCTCCCCAGGATGGCGAACTGGCAGTATTATCATCGTCCTCACCATCCTGCGCACTATCACCAAGGTCACTGTCGACACATTGCCCCAGAAAAACATCAGTGCCCAACTGGTGTCTTGCGCCCTGACTAACCGCTAATGTCGGATAATCCGGCTCAGGAGCACTCTGATCCGGATCATCAGGTGCATCGCCATAGTCAAAAGGGATTAATACTTTGATACAGGATTCATCGTCCTCATTCTGTGGTGGGTTGGCATCCACAGCATCCGCAATAGCCAGTGAGTCAGCCTTATTGTCCGGCGTGGAATCACTGTCCACACCATTGACACCCGTGACCTGCACACAGTTTGTTACCAATTCTGAGGCACTGGCATATTGTACCGGTGCCAAAACTGACAGCAGCCCAATCACAGATATGCTTAAAGGGAATCTTATTATTTTCATCTTCTTATCCGGACGACTATTATTTTTTATTTTGCATATGCACATAGTACAACTGATGCGAACAACCTGAAGCTCTCACAGGTCGCTCTGATCAGCATTACCATACCGGAGCAGGTATTTGCCCGCCCCGGTTTCTACGATGATTTCTGACACTGATTGTTAACGTTTAATCAACAGTCACCGTTATACGCAGCGACTTATCAGCACCATTATTCAAAGTTCCGACGGTCCATACACCGCTGGCCTCATCATACGCAGTGCCATTGGTATCATCCGTAACATAGGTCAGGCCGGTAGGCAGCTGATCGGTTACAGTAACGCCGGTGGCATTATCCGGGCCGCTATTGCTCACAGTCAGCACATAAATCAGCGTATCACCACGGCGTACAACGTCTGCCGGTGTTACACCATCAGCCTGCATCACAGCTTTTACCAGATCAATATCAACCGTTGGTGAAACAGTAAATACCGCAATATCATGATCGTCCTGATCATTGTTCGCGTTATCAATCTCATCATCATCGACAACACCATCGTTGGTATTATTAGCATCCGGCACTGAGTCACGATCCGTCATTGGGTCGCCGTTTCCATCCAGCGCTGCCGAAATTTCAGCTGCATTAGTCAGATCACCCACAGTTGCTGTTTCCAGCACTTTGAGCTTAATGGTCAATACCGGTGTCAGCACCTGGCCTGCGGCAATGGAAACCGGATTCGTTAATGTCGCAATTTGTGCATTACCCGGATCAACTGTCCAGTTTGTTTCCGTAGGATCCAGCCCCATACCTGCAGGAATATAATCTGTCACCACGATACCAGTCGCATCAACAGTCCCCTGATTCATCACTTCAATATTGAAACTCACCGTACTGCCAACCTGGAAAGCAGCGCCCGGATCAGTCAGTGTTTTACGCAGTGCCAAATCGAAAACAGGTGCCGCAGTAAAAGTAACTTTCCTATCTTCCACCTCGCCATCAACCAGTGCTCCGGACGGCATGGCTTCAGTCAGATTAACATCAGTACTCAGACGGCAACGGGTGTAGCTTTCACTCAGCCCCGTCCCGGCATCAAGATTATCCGCGACCGCAGTTGCCGGAACCTCTGGCATATCAACTGTGATCGTTTGCGCTCCCAGTGTTGTGCCAACAACTGCGGAACCGGACTCACTGCCATCGGTTGCAAAAATGCCATCGCCATTGTAATCAATCCAGCACACCAAATTCGCTGACGAACCGGTTTCATTAGTCACTGAGACCTCCCAATCGAGATCCTGCCCTTCGGTCAAACTGTCTATCGAGTAACCGTCTTCATCAGCACCATCAGCATTAGCCTCTGCATTGCTTAAGGTTCCGTTTTCTTCGTCAATTGATGCCCCCATTGATAAACCGGGAACAATTTCATGCACAGCGCCATTACTGCTGGCTAAGGTGCCATAACTGTCCGGAGCATCACCGTAGTCATAGATTTGCCGAACCGTTAAGCCAATACACGCTTCATCATCCTCATTAGTGCCGCCATCCACTGCAGCAAAAATCGCGGCATTATCAACTTTATTATTCGGTATTGAATCTGAATCACCCTCAGTTGCTGCTGTCACCTGAGCACAGTTATTGATTGTGGTGTCAGCCAAAGCAGGATTAAACGCCGCCAGCACACCAAACGCACAGCAGGATAGTAAGACTGCCCCCGGGATAGTTATTTTTCTCTTCATTGTGCCTTCTCTTATAAATTATTTTTAGTGTTGCACGGACAGTCCTGTCCGGTTTTATTCAATATTGCCGTCTGCTGTCAGTCAACTTTGGCCGTAATTTCCAATACTCTTACTTCACCCGGAGCCAGGCTACCCACTTCCCATAGCCCGTCACCATAAGTTTCCACAAAATTATGGCTCATATAGCTGATACCAGCCGGCAGAGCATCAACCACCTCAACCCCCGTTGCGGTATCAGCGCCATCATTCCTGACAGTTATGGTATAAACGATTGTTTCACCACGTAATACTGAGTTTTTATCAATCGTTTTTTGCACACTGAGATCAATCACTGCCGGACGGTAACCAAAATCCTGATCCGTATTATTTTCAACCCCGGTGATCACACCCAGTGCATCCGTCAACCGCGTAAGTGTTTTTGTTGATGCATTATCCAGTGCCCCACTATTATCAAATGTCTGAATCAATCCGGCTGGCAAGGTACTTTCCACAACCCTTACTGAGTAGGTCGACCGTGGCAGGTTATTAAATGTATATAAACCATCGGTATCTGTATCCACACGATAGGGCACTGCCCCTACAGTGGCAGCAGTTACAACGCCACCAGTGACCGAATCAACATACACCAGATCACCATTGCCATCTAATAATTCCATTGTTACATCAGGCAGACCAGGCTCATCACCATCCTGTACCGTGTCGCCGTTATTATCCCGCCAGACATAGTTACCTATCGAGCCGCTGACAACAGTTACACTGACATCATTAGAAATAACCAGTAACGATAACTCAGGCACACGACCGCCAAAGTTATTGGTATAGATATCACCGGTTGATGCGGCCAACACATTGCCATCAGCATCCAGTGCAGGCGTGCCGCCCACATTGCCCAATGGAGTCAGTTCCAGTCGAATGCTCTGACCCGCGTCCTCTTTTGCAATTGCCGGTACTTCAAAACGCAGCGCAGTAATCGCATCAGGCGATAATGCCCCACAGGTAACAGCAGACAGATCAGTACAGGCTGTCCAGGTTGTGTCACCGTTGCCACTACTACTGCCACCAGCAAACTGGTTGCCATTATTTACATACATGTTGTGGCAAATATCACCCGCCACCGGTATATAGCCAATAGGCTGATTGCTTTCATGACAAGGATCCTGCTCGATATCCGCATAAGCCCGGTCAGTGGCATACACCACTTCACTATTGCTGACGGAAATATTGCTCACAGCATACGTCCCGTTGAAACGGGAGCCGGGGCGGCGGGTGCTATCCAGGCCGCTGCTGACCCGACCATCACCATCATTATTAAATGGCAGGATATCGATAAAATCGCCACCGGAATAATTTTCTCCCCCCAGGTTTTTATACTGCAGGTCAAAAACCATTGTTGTATTCGTTTCGTATACTGGCTTGCTACGGGATTTGAGCACGTCAAGTCCGAAATCCGGATAAATAGATAACTGATAAGTCGCAGACTTCGGATCACCAATACCATCTCCGCTGAACCTGAGCGGGCCGGTATCATCAGGATCAGGGCCTCCGGTTTCATCAACCCCAATCTGAGAATTCAGTGTGGCAGTATTATAGAAATCCCCGGACGACAGACCGGCTCTGACTTTGACGGTATAGCGGATTAGCGGCAACTGCTCACCTGATTGCAAGTCATCAAATTCCCAGGTCAAGTCATGGCTTGCACCATTTGCGACACTGGTCAGTGTGACAGCCGGATTAGACGCCTGGTATTGATCATAATCCAGCCATGTATTGCCACCGTCGACAGAAAACCGACTCGAACCTAAAACAAAATCTGTCTGCCAGGGCAGATCATCGTCCACGGTTGCCGTCGTAATTGCCGGACTCCAGCTACCGAGAACCTGCGGTTCAATAATGAAATCAACCAAATCACCTCCGCGAACCACCTTGAGGCCACGCGGTTCAGTGTATTTAGCAATCGTCATCGACGAAGAAACCAGAATAACCCGGTCGGCATAATAAAATTCATAGCCAAACCCGGCATCATTAGAATCGATAGATACTTCATAAGTACCTGAAGTTGTATCGTACCAGGGATCCCACACGCCATCCCCGGAATGAATCCGGCTGGTACTCATATTCGTCAGGTAAGTCTTACCATCGGCATTCGGATAGCCCACCGCATCTTCTTTTATCTTCAGCAGATGATTAGAGGTGAAGCCCTGTTTTGTGGATGTCGGGTCGATTTCAGCCATCGCCGATTTGCTTAGCGTGGTTTCCATCCGTATTTTAGAGACACTTGCCGCACCTCCCGGCAAGGAAGCCGGATCAGTCACCCAATCATTCGGCTCTGTCGTGGCGGTTGAACTGGCCTGATCGATACCATCAATGACATAAAAACCATCACCGTTAACATCATCGTTACACAAATCTGCCCGTAACTCAGTTAGTGTTGCATTCGGCTCATCAGAATATAAAAACTTCGTCCACTCAGAACCATCGTTAAAAATACTTCCTCCGGCTCCCTGATAAGAAATAATCGCCGGGTTGTATTGAGTGTGATTCCATGAATAACCCATATCATCCCGGTTAGGCTGAGCCAGGCCAACATATTCAAAATTATTCGTGTCTATTTTGTCACAGACCTGAGACTGCGCACCGTCAAGAAAACGGTAATCCCAGGTATTCAACAGGAATGGAATCGTATCACCGGCAGCATAAGACCGCGTTAAAGTGGGTTTACCTGTGGCTGCTGCTTCACTATTCGCACCAAAAAAGCTCTTTCTTGAACTCCATGATCCCGGTGTCGTATACAGCAATGGATAAGTCACATAGTCCGGATGACTTTCGCCCACGCCATTAAAATTCGGCAGATTATTATTCGAAGCATCCTCTGTTGACACCGGATCATAGCCAATAACCGTTGGCGTACCGCCAGGCCCACCGGTGGCATCATAAACACCAACAGAGTTCACCGTAAATATCTGACAAGGCGGCCCGCAATTATCAGAAGTAGCGATGTCCTTGGGTTCGCTATGCCAGATGCTCAGCTGCACTTCAACCAAGTTGGCATCTCCGTCAGGGTCACGCACATCGATGTTTTGCAGATTAATTTCGATATTCGGGTCATTTACCCCATCATTTGAACCGAGTGTGGTACTCAGTTGATCAAGTG
>JBMZDK010000048.1:0-19385 GCA_049614265.1 Thiolinea sp. | reverse complement strand
CTTAATGCATTGTCCTGTCGCTGAAATTGTCGTGTCCAGACTGGGATTAATGTAATCACGCATCAGCTGCGCACAGGTTTCCGGAGCAAACCCTTTCTGCTCACCCACCTCAAAAATCCGATGCGCCCAGCCACCCGCAATCAATTTATCCGGTGTACCGTTTTCATCCAGAAAAGCTTTGAGGTCTTTCAAGACACTGAGAGAGTCTTTCGCACGCTGATTATTAGCACCAAACAAATTAAAGGTAGCCGAGGCCCATTTCAGCATCTGATCCGCAGAGGTATTCGGCAAGCCCACTAATTCAGATACAATCGTTACCGGCAGATATGTCGCAAAATCACTGATAGCATCAAAATGCCCTCGTTCACACAATGCCCCAACCAAACGCTCTGCCGCCGAACGTATTGTCGGTTCTATCACGGTAAGATTACCCGGAAACATCGGCTCAGCAGTCACTGCACGCGTAATATCGTGCTGCGGATTATCTGAATTAAGCGTACTGCCAACCAGCCGTTTATTGGCCTCTTCCAGCAGAGACACACCTTTGGAACTGATGAACACCTGATCATTGCGCAGGGCATAGGTAGTTTCCGCATAACGTGGCAAAGCGTAACAGTTATGCTCTGCCATCCAGACCACCGGCCCCAACTCACGCAGCTCCCGATAGACCGGAAAAGGGTTCAGAATAGTTCCATCAGAATAAAAATCCCCCCGGTAAACCGGTACACCAGCATGATTCATCTATCCGCCCTCGACTCCAACGCCGCCTTCCCGTAACTCAGCAATTGCTTGCCGACATAAATTACCGCACAGACAGACCAGGCGTTTTTTATCAGGGGCTCTGTTGCTTGGTTAGCCATTCGATATCCTTTGAATTTTCAGGTACAGGATTTATTAATAAGCCAATCTACCGCAATGTTATGAAGCCTTACAAGACGCCTGATGTGGTTATGGATAAATCAAACTCAGACACCAGTCACCCACCGGATAAAACAGAGGAGCAATCGAAAAAATCTGTCGCAGAACAATCAGCTATAAAGGCTGACCCAATGATTTTGACGCACACTGGAGATACGTCAAATATAAGCCCATGTTGAATCTATGCAGCCTATGTTATTAAATCAGGCACCGACCATGTAAAATGGTTAGTACAGCTCTTCCCAGTCCATGTGGCGCGTTAAATTTATGAGTAAACAACCCAACTTTGTTTTTATCATCACAGATCAGCAGCGTGCTGATTACCTCAGCTGTACCGGTCATCCTGTTCTGAAAACACCCAATATCGACAAGATTGCCCAAAACGGAACGATCTTCAACCGCTTCCATGTTGCCAATCCGGTCTGTATGCCCAACCGGGCCTGTCTGCTTACCGGACGGCACTCTTCGGTTAACGGTGTGCGTATGAATGGCAATGATCTGCCAATGCACATGGCAACCTTCCCACAGGCGCTGAACGCACATGGCTACGACACTGCTCTGATTGGTAAATCTCATGTGCAGACGTTTACTGATATTCCCGCACCAATCGGAAAAAACCCCAGGGGTAAAGGGCCGCTTACTAATGCCATTGATATTGGCGATGAAGCACAGTACTTACAGGAAGATAAACAGGAGTGGAAAGACAAAGGCCGGGCGGCACTGCAAACCCCGTTTTATGGGTATGACCATGTTGATTTGGTCACGTTTCACGGAGATATGACCGGCGGTGCGCATGAGGTATGGATACGGGAACAAACTGATGCCCCGGATCAACTGGATCAGTTACGCGGCCCTGAAAATCAGTTGGATCATGATTACACCTGCCCACAGGCAATTCGCACTGCACTACCGGAAGAGCTGTACTCCACACAATATATTCAAAACTGCACAACCGCTTATCTCTCCGACCCGGCCCGACAGGAAAAACCGTTTTTCACCTTTGTCTCTTTTCCTGATCCGCACCATCCATTCACTCCACCGGGTAAATACTGGGATATGTACAAACCGGAAGACATGCCGGTACCGGACAATTTTGACGACCCACCAAATGCACCGCCACATTTACAATGGGTGAAAGAACAGGAACCTGCCCCGCCAACGAAATTTACCACCATGGCCACACATATGAACCGGCGACAGGCACAGGAAGCAATGGCGCTCACCTGTGGCATGATTGCAATGATTGATGATGCCGTGGGAGAAATTATGCAAACACTGGAAGCACAAGGTCTGGCGGATAATACTATTCTGGTCTTTACTGCCGATCACGGCGATTATCTGGGTGACCATGGCCTGTTGTTTAAGGGTGGTCTGCATTATCAGAGCCTGATTCGGGTTCCCATGCTGTGGTGCGATCCGAGACAGAAACAACCTGCAGTCATTGATGAACTGTGCTCGACACTGGATTTCGCACCAACAATTATGGCGCAGGCTGGTGTCCCTGCATTCCATGGCATTCAGGGTGTTGATATCAGCAGCCTGCTGGATGGGAGTTCACAGACTTTACCGCGTGATCGCCTGCTGATTGAGGAAGATACCTACGAGGTTGATATTCTGGGTTTTGATGGCCAGGTGCGGGAACGTACATTGCTAAAAGGCCAGTACCGGATTTCAGTGTTTCAGGATAAGGATTGGGGTGAGATTTATGACCTGAAAGCTGATCCGCTTGAAATGCGGAACTTGTGGGATGAGCCGGAATACCGTGAGCTGCGTAATGAGTTAATGTGGGAACTGCTGCAGGCATTGATGACAGCAGATGACCGGTCACCCTGGCCAAAGCTGGAGGCATAACCAAGACAATGAACGAGTCAAATATGAAACTTTCAGGTATCCACCATGTAGCCTATCGCTGCAAAGATGCGAAAGAAACCGTGGAATGGTATGAAAAATACCTCAACATGGAATACAAACTGGCTTTTGCTGAAGATCACGTGCCTTCAACCGGGGCTTATGATCCGTATATGCACGTCTTTTTAGATGCGGGAAATGGTAATGTGCTGGCTTTTTTCGAATTACCACAACAGCCGGAAATGGGGCGTGATGAAAATACGCCTGCCTGGGTGCAGCACCTGGCCTTTAAAGTTGAGAGCATGGATGACCTGATAAACACCAAAGCTAAACTGGAAGCTGATGGTATTGAAGTTATCGGGCCAACGAATCACACTTTATTCAAATCTATCTACTTTTTTGACCCCAATGGCCACCGGCTGGAATTAGCAGTGGACACCAATACCCCGGAAATGGATGCCAGAGTCGATGCCGTTAAGTGGGATATGTTGAATGAGTGGGCGCAAACCAAAAAAGCACCGCGTCATGCACAATGGATGCATGACGGCAATCATGACGAGTAAACCAACAAAACAACGCAGGCGATACAGTACATAACCGCAATATAGGGCCAGTTCTGCACCGCACCACGCCAGGCGACAATGCCAAAACGGCCCTGCATCACCAGATTGGTACCGGATAATGGGCTACCGCAGGTTCCCAGTGCCCAGCCAAACAAATAGGTCAAACCAAGTAGTTCCGGATTTGGATTGCTGGTTAAGATCAGCGGCGTAAACGCAACGATCTGGATAATAGGATGAATACCCAAGGCGGCGAGCACAATAATGCTCGCTAGCAACAAACAGGCCGTCATACCGGTAAATTCATCGATCGGCGTTTCCAGCCAGCCAATTTTCACCAGGCTCTGTAAACCTGACGCCAGAATACCTGCCGATAAAAACAGCTGCACCTCGTTCAGAGAACGTGGCAGCTGTGTCTCAATATGTTCATGAAGACGATCCCGTGCATGTATCATTCCTTTACGCACAATCATTTCACCAACGGTCAGTACCAGCGATGACAAGGCTATCAAAGTCAGAATCGACAGCTCAGGTATCACCATGTAAGCCACAAAAACCATTGCAGAAAGCAAAATAGGGATTCTGAGACTATCCGGTTTCAAGGGATAGCCATGAAACTGCTCTACTTGTTCCCGCTTAACTATCAGACCACCCCAGTACAATACAGCAATCGCTGACAGCATTAATGGCAAACCACCGAGCATCAGACCGGATAATTTTATCTCACCGACAGCAGTCAATACGACGGCGGTACCTGCGAAAAAAGGTGACCAGGATGAGCACAGCGAAAACATGCGCACAACTGTGCCAGCAGAAAAATAATCCAGCGGGCGATTCAGCGACAGGCGATCAGCAATAAGGAGGGGGGCTGATATATTAATAACCGAACCAAACACGCTCAAACTAAGCAAGGTCTGTAAATACGCTTTGCGGCCTATCGGTAATTTTTCAGCAACCACAATCTGATCAGTAATAACGAGCTTCAGCAAACCGACCATCAGCACCATGGTGATCAGCCCCGTATTCTGAGACAGTAGTTCCGGCCAGTGCATCTCTGCACCATTCGCCACTCCCACAATCAGCAGAATCAAGCCCAGCACAATCAGAACACCGAGCTGAATCCGTTGTGCCCGACCCGTATCAGGCAATAAGAGAAGCGCGGCAGCCACAGCAAACACACCGCTGGGCCAGAACGATTTAAAGGAAGGTATGTCCGGGTGAAGATCAGCGAGAATAGTCGAAAAAATTGATATGACCAGAGACCAGGCAGCCCATTTGCGCCGCCATTTCGTATAGCCCGAGGTAATTTGCTGCGTAGTTGTCACCGTTTTTCCAGTTTGGAACTCATATGAGCAATTGTGCCAGAAACAAACACA
This sequence comes from Thiolinea sp., assembly GCA_049614265.1. Classification (GTDB taxonomy): domain Bacteria; phylum Pseudomonadota; class Gammaproteobacteria; order Thiotrichales; family Thiotrichaceae; genus Thiolinea. The sequence goes on along the minus strand of JBMZDK010000048.1, from coordinate 14,683 downwards.
GCACCTGACAAATTAACTCAGGCTCCCAGTACAGCACTCACCGAACCATAAATGCCAAGATCAGCCCGCACATGGTCACCAACTTTAACCGGCATCGGCTTACCGGTCACACCGGTAGTCACAAACTGTCCTGCCTTCAGGCCGATACGCAGCTCACTCAGTGTATTGGTAATCCAGACCATTGCATCCAGCGGCCCTTCCAGCACATCACTCCCCTGCCCTTCCGTTGCTAATTCATCGTTGATATACAGGGCGGTTTTGTGATCCGTCAATGCCTGAGGATCAAAATCCACAGTAGTCGCAGCTCCGAGGACAAAGTTCCGGGCGCAGGCATTATCTGCAATCAGCGTAGCCGTACCCGGTTGGGTGAAATCCCTGAACCGTGAGTCGGGTAGCTCCAGCCCCGGATGCAGCGCTGTAATACAAGCCGCCACTTCATCAGCAGTATACTTCGTCTCACGCGGAGGCAGATCAGCCCCAAGCTTAAAGACAAATTCAGCCTCAGCGACAGCCATCCGGTTATCGCAGAATGGCACAGTATCGCCATCGGCATGGCAAATTGACGGGTACAGCCGTCCAGCCAGCGGGCGATCTACATTAATGTGCTGGCGTCCCACCAAAGCGGTCGCAGCAATCTTCCAGCCAATAACCGGTTCGCTGCGCAGTCTGGCCAGCTCAGCCTGTGTGTTATAACCCGCTGCCACTGTCTCCGGCCATGGACTTCCTTTGACATAATCAATAACGCTGCCTTCCTGCCAGCAAGCCTTGAGCAGACCTGCTGCATGTTCGATATCAGAAATCATGAGCACACGCTATGGTATCAACACGATTTTGCCAAATGCACCGGGCTTCATCACTGCCCGGTGGCTTTCAGCCGCATCAGCCAACGCCATTTCAGTGCCGATAACCGGCTGCAAAGAATTATTGTCCAGACCAGCCAGTAAATCTTTCACGGTAGCTTCCATCTGCTCACGGCTGGCATTAAACATTGCCAGCCCACGGACATCGAGCTCTTTCATCATCGTCAGACGCGGATTTATAGTGACTTCTCCCCGGTTACCAATAATGACGATGCGCCCATATTTAGCGACCACATCAAGGTCTGTAGCCAGATTGACATTGGCTAACATCTCCAGAATCAGTTCCGGCCCGTTGCCATTCGTCAACTCCCGCACCTGGTCAACATAACCGGCAGCAGTATGATCAACCACATGGTCTGCACCCTGATCAAGAATCAGCTGGCGACCACGCTCAGTTCCCCCACTGCCAATAACGCTCAGTCCCGCTCGCTTTGCCAGTTGAATCGCAGCAGTACCCACCGCACCACTTGCACCATGAATAAAGACTGTTTCGCCCTTTTTAGCCCCGCCACGGGCAAAAAGACCGTAATGTGCTGTTGCATAGGGCACACCCAACGCCGCACCCGCAGCAAAATCAACGTTATCCGGTAACGCCACAACGTCTTTTGCCGGTCTTACAGCTTTTTGCGCATAACATCCCGTCATATTGAAACCCAGCGCAGTGCCAATAAACACCCGGTCACCCACCGCAAATTCAGCAACACCCTCACCAATTGCAGAAACAACGCCCGCAGCATCACCACCGGGGGTATAGGGCAAATCCGGTACAATGGCATACGCTCCACCCAGCATGTACGTATCAGCCGGGTTAACACCTGCCGCTTTTATATCAATAACCACCTCACCGGCAGCAGGAGTGGGATCGGCAACTTCATCCAGTTGCAGAACTTCGGGGCCACCAAAACTGTGAGCCTGAATTGCTTTCATTGTGATTCCTCGACAGGTTGAAGGAGTGCAAACTAAATTACACATTCCCATTTTACTGTGGAAGCTTACGATTTACATTGCCGAAGCACAAAGTTTAAGAGAAATATTTTTAAGCAGAAAGCAGCTAACTTTCCAGTCCGGATATATTCATCAGCAGATACTGTGGGAAACGTATCCAACATGCATGCCACAAGTGTTAACAGACTGAAACTGAGAAACCTAAAACCTTTACACACTCATTAAGTGCTTAAAAGCCATAGTAATGCGCTATCATACGACCCTTCAAGTGAATCACCATGATCAACATCCTGATTCCGTAATGCCCCTTGCAAATGATACAACCAGAGACCAGCATGAACGAATACCGTTGTCCTCCACTACTCATCGCCGGTGAATGGCGCAAAGGAAAACACCAGCAGCGTCATCCGGTCATCAATCCGGCTACAGGTGAAACGCTGGATGAACTGTCTCTGGCCAGTCAGAATGACCTGCATGAAGCTTTAAAAGCAACTCAAAGTGGTTTCCAGCAATGGCGTTCCGTTCCGGCTCACCAACGCTGTGCAGCGCTGGAACGTGGGGTTAATCGCCTGCTGGCTAACACGGATAGAATCGCTACACTGCTGACACTTGAGCAGGGAAAACCATTGGCCGAAGCACGCATGGAAGTGAGCATGGCGGCAGAAATGGTTAAGTGGTATGCGGAAGAAGCCCGTCGTATCTATGGCCGTATCGTTCCGGCCCGTTTTCCCAACAGCCGTATGGATGTACTCAAATTCCCGGTGGGGCCGGTAGCTGCCTTTTCGCCCTGGAATTTTCCACTGGTGCTATCCTCCAGAAAACTGGGCGGTGCACTCGCTGCCGGTTGCTCAATCATTCTGAAAGGTGCAGAAGAAACACCCGCCAGTGTCGCCGCAATGGTCGAATGTTTCGCTGAAGAATTACCGGCAGGTGCACTACAGCTGGTTTACGGCATCCCCGCCGAAGTATCAGAGACACTGATCAGTTCACCAGTCATTCGCAAGGTCTCCTTTACCGGCTCAGTGCCCGTTGGTCGCCATCTGGCACAAATGGCAGCTAAGCACCTGAAACGCATTACCCTGGAATTAGGTGGCCATGCACCGGTACTAATCTTTGCTGATACTGACCTGGAACACACCGTCACCACGCTGACTCAGCATAAGTTCCGCAACGCAGGACAGGCTTGCTTGTCGCCAACACGTTTCTATGTGGAAGAAGCGGTTTATCAGGATTTTGTGGACGCTTTTTCTGCTTCCGCACAGGCACTCAATATTGGTAATGGTCTCGATACTTCCACCGGAATGGGGCCGGTCGCAAATGCCCGGCGCCAAACGGCGGTACGTGACTTAATTGCACATAATGTAGCACTGGGCGCAAAAATGATAAGCGGGGAATGTCCGGATCAGGGCTACTTTGTCGCGCCGACATTGCTCACAGATATTCCTGCGGATGCACCGGTGTTAACTGAAGAACCGTTTGGCCCGGTGGCCTGCGTGCTGCCGTTTAGCTCAACGGATGAAGCACTCAGTTTGGCGAATGCCTCACCCTACGGACTGGCAGGTTATCTATTTACCGACTCAGCCAGAACAATCCATAAGGTTTCCGAGCACTTGGAGGTAGGCAGTCTAGCGGTAAATGGCGTAGCAGTTTCGGTACCGGAAGCCCCGTTTGGCGGCGTGAAAGACAGCGGTTATGGTAGTGAATCCGGTATTGAGGGTATGGAAGCGTATCTGGATACCAAGTTCATGCACTATTTTGCACAGTAAAAACAACAAAGCGACCCGGACAACACATCTGTAACTGACATTTCAGCCCCACTGATCACGCCAGTCGTTCTGACAGCGGGCTGGTATCCATCTGTCCCGTCATTTGATTAATCAGACGCAACGATAACTCGGCTTTTACTTCCTGGTAGTCCGGATCATCCCAGCGATTATGACACTCATTCGGATCAGTTTTCAGGTCATACAGCTCGCCCCACGCCTGATCCTTATAATGCGTAAAGCGATAATCTTTAGTGCGCAATACCCGCACCCGCGCCGGAACATCGAAACCCAACCGGGGCAGACCATCATTATACTCAATAAACAGCTCATCCCGATGCGCGGCTTCTCCCGATAAACTATTCAGGAAGCTCTCGCCCTGCATGCCGTTATAAGGTAGCAGTTCGGCACGATCCAGAATCGAAGCGGCTATATCAATCGTACTGGCCAAAGTGTCAGTTATCCGCCCTTCCCTCGTCGCAGGGTCAGACCAGATCATCGGCACACGGGTAATCGCCTGAAACGGCAACGCGCCTTTCAGCATCAGACCAAAGTCACCCATGTAATCACCATGATCTGAGGTAAACAGGATGACAGTATTTTCATACTCACCGCTGGCCTTCAGAGTCGCTATAACCCGCCCGATCTGATCATCAATCATTGTGATCATGCCCGCGGTTAACGCCATGATCTCTTTACAATGCTGCATGGATGCCCGAAATGCAGTTTGCAGTGTCTTTGCCCCAACTCCCTGTTCATACAATTTTTGCAGGTGTTGCATTGGCGGCGTTGGATTTTGGTGCGCTTCCGCTGGCAAAGGCGGTTCGAAGTCACCCGGTAAATACATATCCCAGTATTTGCCCGGTGGATTAAATGGATGATGTGGATCGGGAAAGGAGACAAAGCTGAAAAACGGTGCAGAATCAGCGTGGCGCCCCTGCAGGAAGTCAATCGCCCGATCCGCAATCCAGGTTGTTGGGTAATACTCCTCCGGTATTGGCGTGCGATACGCCTGCGGACAGGTATAGTGGTGCGGCAGTTCGTTATCCGGATGAGTCAATGCTTCCCAGTCCGGACACTGACGCCGAAACCACTGCTGATAATGGCCGCCACACTGATCACCGTGCCCCGTTACCATATCAATGTGATTAAAGCCATAATAAGGCGTTGGAAAATCATAGTCTCGGGTATCTTGATAACGCACCGGCTGTTCTGATAAATAATCCGTATTTTCCGGTTTCCATGCCTCTGCAACAGGTTGCTGGCGCACACCAGTGGGGTCTTCTTTAACCGAGGTCGCCCGGTGCGGTGCAACTTCAGTAAACGGCTGCAAATGGCTTTTACCGATGGCTGCTGTGTCATAACCTGCTGCAGCAAGCACGTCCACAAAGGTATTAGCGCCCTTCGGCAACACACAACCGTTGTAACGCAGACCGTGTACACCAGGCATACGTCCGGTCATTAACGAAGCCCGGTTTGGCATACATACCGGCGACGCAACATGAAAGTCAGTAAACAAAGTGCCACTTGCGGCAAGAGCATCAAGGTTAGGGGTTTTCACTACCGGATGCCCCATACAACCCAGCCAGTCAGCCCGGTGCTGATCAGTCATAAAAACCAGGAAATTAGGCTTTGTGTTTTGATAGGGTTTGCTCATGCGGGCGCCAGGCCTCCCGTTTTATTGGCTTGCGAGCGGTTAAGCAGGATCAACGCAATACCTACCGCTACTGCCGGAACATAAACCAACGGATCAGCAAACAAAATCAGCACAAACAACACCAGGCGTAACACCCAATTCCAGAACGGTAGTGCGGTCGCATCAAAACGCGAGAGTGCACTCGCCAGTAAATACAATGCCAGTCCAAGCCGCAATATCAACAGGCTGAGGAACCCCCAGTCAATTGTACCGTCATACCCCGGCAAATAAGCGATCATACCGCCAACCGCATTCGGGTCTTGTTGTGCCTGCTCAATGAGTAACAGCTCGGGGTACATTGCGAATACGAACGGAATAATAAACATCACAATGCCGGAGCGCACCGCCGAAAATCCGGTTTTCATCGGGTCTTGTTTGGTAATTGAGGCTGCCGCAAAGGCTGCTAATGCGACCGGCGGAGTAATAGCCGAGGCCACCGCAAAATAAAACACAAACATATTCGCCGTGAACATCGAGATACCCAACCCGGCTAACACCGGCCCCATCAACAACGTCACATTGATATAAGCCGGCACCGCAGGCATGCCCATGCCTAATAAAATCGCCAGGAGCATGGTGACAAACAGCGCCAGAAACTGGAACATCACTGAACCACCATCACCCAGGTTGAAGCTATTCAGCCACGCTAATACGTCCAGCGAGATGAAGTTAGGTAAAGCGGTAAAACGCAGACAAAAGTCAATAATAGTGACCGCCAGAAACATTAAGTACAAAGTCGAGATCAGAATCCCGGCATCGGATAAAGCATCCAGTAATTTACGCGGTTTAGCACGAATATCAGGATCAACAAACGATAACAGGATTAGCAACATGACTGCCCACCAACCCGCACTTCCGGCGTCACCGACACTGTTTTGTATGACCTGCATAAACCACGGCAAACTGTTCACAGTACAGTCACCCACAGCATCAAAGCTACGCTCAGCACCAAATAAACCGGCCAGCCAGCCACAGCCAATGTCCTGCTTCGCTGTGAGTAACATAAACAATATCAGCAGAATTGGCGCAAAGATCATCACCAGATTCAATTTATCCTGGCGATTCAGGATCATGTCTTCCGTTATTTCACCAATCGGCTCCAGCCGTTGTTTGCGCGCCTGAAACACCACCGATAAAAACAGACACAGAAAATAAGCAATTGCCGGGATCAGTGCTGCAATAATCACGCTGGAATAAGCCACTCCGGTAAGCGCCGCCAGAACAAACGCAGCCACACCCATAACCGGTGGCATAATTGAGCCGCCGGAAGAAGCCGCTGCCTCCATACCACCGGCAAAGACTTTAGAAAAACCGCGCTTAATCATCATGGGAATGGTCAGCACGCCGGTCGACAACACATTCACCACCGGCCCACCGGAAATCGTGCCGAACATCGCCGAGCTTACAATCGCCGCATGTGCCGGGCCACCACGCAAATGACGTGTCCAGCGAAAAGCCAGTTTAATGAGCGATTTACCGCCCGCCGAAACTCCAAACAAGGCACCCAGGATCAGATAAGGGAAAATGGTATTGAGGATAATATCCATGAACCGTCCCAGAAAACCACTGGAGGTATTCGTGAGGATGTCATGCACCCTCGGCCTGCCATCTGAGAGTAAACGCGGTTCACCGCCCAGCTTAGTCACGAAATACTTGTTAATGTCTTCTGTACCATAAAAGTACCAAACACCAACGGTAATAAATGCATAAGCTGCAATCAAAATGGCCACTAAAACCAGCGGCAGTCCCCAAACCTTCACGTTGTAAGACAAGAAGATAATCACGGCCAGCCCTACAATCGCAACAATCCAGCCACCGGTATTCGCCACGCAGTTAGGGTCATCAACCGTTGTCGGCTCAGGCAAGCCAAAGAGTTCAGCCGCCTCTTTCTCTGCTTCAAAAGCTTCAGCCAGCAAGCGTGCCCGCTCACCGGTAAACTGATCAATCAGGCAAATAGATTGCAGTTCCACCATGTAAGTAATTGCAATAGCAAGCGCTGCAACGACCAGCGCAACATCCAGAAATAAGCCAAATCCACGCCGCACCGAACCCCGGTCAGCCCATGTTCGCCAGATAGAATGTTTCAGCACCACAACCAGCATCATGGTGACAAATGCGAGAGGGTAAAAATACTCAGGGGTAAATCGCCGGATTTTCAACCATTCCAGCTGAGTGACTTCACGTACCCATGGCTCAAAACCAGGAATGGATGGCATAGCATTAATCAGGCCAACAATAACCAGTAACAATGCCAGAATGTAGAGTAGTGATCCGCCCCGATCACCTTTAGTGCTGGCTGACATGTCTCCCCCGGAAGTAATTTTAAAGCCAGTACAGAACGTACTGGCCTGATACAGCTAGTGTGATGGAATCAGGACTCCGGCTTGGCGCAGTCCGGAATTTTATAACCTGCCTCTTCCCAGGCTTCAACCGCACCGGGGTGATATTTCACCGGATTCGGGCCACACATACTGGAAGTTGCCGGGTCAGTTTCACCCAACGCCGAATAACGCAGGAAAGGTGCTTTCTTGACGATAGCATCGAAATTAGCAATCATGGCAGCAGTCAACGCTTTAGCCGTCGCATTATCCATATCTTTATGCACCAAATCGCCGCCGACCGTAGCAATCGATCGTAACTTACCATCCTCATCCGCGAAAATAGTCAGCCCGTCTGACTCCAGCTCCTTCGCATCAACGATCATCGGGCCGGAACCCGGTGCGCGTGAGTATTTCTGGAAACCTTCACCCTCAAATTTATCCTGTGGGATCCCCCACATAGACACCTTACCGGCAGCCAAAGCACGTGAAATACGGGTATCAGGGAAGTAAGAAGGCAAGACCATACCATCAACCGTATTGTCAGCAATTGCCTGTGGCATCTGACCCCAGTTCATCTGCACACCTTCATAGCCTTTACCATCATCAAGGCCGGTAGCTAACTTGATAATCTGGCGCGCATTACTCAGCGCTCCACCCCGTGGCGGGCCATTCAAAATGCGATTATCCTTGATCGTGTCCCAACCTTTAACCGGGGAACTGTCATAGGCGTACAACACGAAAATACCGAAGCGGTAAGTGTACAGCATGCGGGCATTTTCAATGAGTTCAGCACCCTTCTCCTTCCCCAGTTTGGCATAAGGGCCGGCACCCTTTGACATCAGGAATGGCAGAATAGAGGGCGCAGCAGCAATATCAGTTTTGCCTTCCACCAGGTTTTGCAGGCTGTTAGTCAGCGTTTGGCAATCCGCTACCTGTAAATTGGCAATTTTTTTCTCTGCCGCCAGCTCACCCAGCGTGGTTACCACCGTTCCGGGGGCACCACCGGGACAGGCAGTTTCAGCGGTCAGAGTTTCCATTGCGGAAGCTGTTGATGTGAATGTAGCGGCAGACAGGGCTATAGCAACACTAAGGCCCAGTTTATTGATTTTTCTCATAAGCTCCTCCTCGATTTAAGCTTAATTGTCAGTTTCGCATATTGCTCATATGATGTAAAACCGCAGAAACAGCCTCAGATATAGGTTTTATCAATAAGTAGACGTGCAAAAATTATCAAAGGCCTTAATGTTCAGGTCTTTTGCACAGCCGATATTGCCTGCTGAGAACTTCTGCCCCGCTACTTAGCAGGAATTTATGGATCCGAAATACCTAATCCAATTAGCAACTATCGTTGAACTTGGCTCTGTTAGTAAAGCTGCGCAACAACTCAGGCTGACCCAACCCACTTTGTCACGCATGATAAAACTCATGGAGGAACAGGTGGGTGGCCCTGTACTCAGGCGCAGCAGATACGGTGTCAGCCCAACACCAATTGGTGAAAAACTCGCAAACGAAGGGCGGGAGATTCGTCATCATTCAACCAACGCTAAGCGAGCTATTGATGAATTAAAAAGCGGCCTGAACGGTGAGCTAAGGGTCGGAGTCGGCCCTATGCTTTCCGCCACGTTTTTCGCGGATTTCCTCATTGCTCAGCAGCAGAACTTCCAGTACCTGCCCAAAGTGTTCGGGGAAACCGCAAAACGCCTGATTCACGGCCTGATAGATGGTCAGCTGGATCTGGCGATAATACCCTCTGCGTTAAATATGCACACTGAAACACTGGCACAGGAAATGATCTTCACTGATCAGCTGGCCGTTTTCACCAGCGCTGACAGTGAACTAATGCAAAAAGCCAATGTGACCTCAGAAGATTTGAAAACAAAGACCTGGGTTGCTTCTGCGGCATCATCCGGGTTGTTTGGCACAACTACCGATGTTTTTGACGCCATGGGCTTATCCGATGTTATACCCGCGATTGAATTCACCGGTGATGTGATTTCCACCTGCAAATTTATCGCTGCTACCGGTGCCTGCTGTGCACTACCCTTGAAATTAGGCCAGCAGCTGGCTGAGGCGAACCAGATTAAACCTGTGAGCACCTGCGTCGACCTCCCTCAAAGGAACATCTCTGTATGGATGCGTCACGAAAGTGTCGACAACCTGGAAATAGTAGATTTTGTTGCCCGGATTAAGGCTTATGTACACGAGGTTGGATTTGAATAAGAATCCAGTCACCAAACAGCATTTAGACTTCTGAGCACTGCGGAGCACCGAATATGAAAAAACGACTTAATTACACAGAAGTCGCCAGCAATTCCATCGGTTTCTCCACTTTCGGTTATGCAGGAAGCAAACTAATTTATCACCTGACTACCTCACAGATAGCGAATCCTTTATGATTCTCTCATGTAAATAACCTGCATCAGACCATGAGTACATTTGATCCGCACCAGAAAGAACAACAACTCCGCCGGGAATCGGCCAACTGGGATACATCAACTCCCGTACCCGCCGAAGACGGCGACATACCGGTACTTGATCTGGCATCGTACTTCACCACCGGTGATGAATCGGCACTCAATACATTAGCTGACCAGTTGCGCATCGCCTGTGAGGAAGTTGGTTTTTTCTCAATCACCGGCCACCAGATTCCAAAACAGCAAATGGAGCATACTTTCACGATGGTACGCCGCTTCCATGAACTGCCAGCAGATACGAAACGCAGTATTCTCATGGATCGACCGGAGTGGCCAGTCGGCGGTATGGGGTATCTGCCGGTGAAAAACCGCAAGCTTCCGGCACGCGACAAGGGAAATCTTAACGAAGCCTTTATTATAAAATGTGACCATGAACTGGGCTTCGATGATAATCAGTGGCCCGATGATGCTGCCCTGCCCGCTTTCCGACAGACTGTGGAAGACTATGCCAAGACATTAGAAACCTTAGGCAAACGTCTGTTACCCATCTTTGCACGTGCACTGGAGATGCCGACAGATTTTTTTGCAGAGGCCTTTCATGCACCGCTTTACCGCCTGCGCATGACGCATTACCCACCACTGGCACAGGCTGAACGCCCGGCAGATGAGTACGGTATCGCACCACATGTCGATACCTCATTTTGCACAATTCTGGCACAGGACAAGCCCGGCCTGACTATTTTTAGTGAGCGCCGACAACAATGGATACAGGCCCCGCTGTTAGACAATGCCTTCGTTGTGAATGCCGGAGAACTGCTACGGCAATGGACGAATGACCGGTTCCTAAGCACCAAGCACTTCGCCAATAATAACACCGGCGATACTTCGCGCTATTCGATTCCGTTTTTCCTGAACGCCAACTCACACTACACCATGCACTGCATTCCCAGCTGCTGCGGGCCGGATAACCCGGCGAAATACCCGCCTATTTCTTATGCAGAAAGTCAGGGAGTTGTGCAAGGAGAATAAACACTTAGCTCAACAGGCAATAAGCTTCACAATCAGTCACCCAAGCCCAGGAGTAGCCGCATGGCACACATCGATTATTATACCTTCCCGCTCTCACCTTTCACTTATTTAGCGGGCAACGATCTTGAAAACATTGCAGAAAAACAAGGGGCCAGTATCACCTACAAACCTTTCAATCTGATGAAGATTTTTGCTGAAACCAATACTCCGGCAGTTCCGGATCGCCACCCCAGTGTTATTGCTTATCGTACACAGGAACTCAAACGAATTGCTAAACGTCGCGGCACTGCCATAAACCTGAAACCGGCATTCTGGCCAACCAACCCGGTTCCGGCGTGCCACGCTATGATTGCAGCTCAGGAAGCCGGTGGTGGAGATCTTGCAGGCCTGGTTCAGGGAATATTGCGCGCCTGCTGGCTGGAGGAACAGGACATAAGCCAGGATGCCATTATCAATGCCTGTCTGACTGCTAACGGTTTTGCTGCGGATCTTATGCATAATCATCCGGAAAAACTGGCAGCTATCTATGAACAAAATACCGTTGATGCACTCAACAGCGGTGTCTTTGGCGCACCCACTTACATCGTCGGTGATGAGATATTCTGGGGGCAGGATCGTTTGGATTACCTGGATGATTATCTGACGGAGACTGAGTAAAGCTACCAATGAAAATCGCCATTCTTGATGACTATCAACAGGCTGTCCGGACGCTAGATTGTTTTAAGCTGCTCGACGGTCATGAGGTCACTGTTTTTAATGACACGGTCACCGATATTGATACTCTGGTCAGCCGCCTATCGGATCAGGACGCTCTTGTGCTGATTCGTGAACGCACCACCCTTTCCGGTGAATTGCTGGCTCGTTTACCAAAGCTGAAACTCATCAGTCAGACCGGGAAAATCAGTAACCACATCAATCTGAAAGATTGCACCAGACATAATATTGCTTTTGCTGAAGGTAAGGGTTCTCCCATCGCACCCTCTGAACTCTGCTGGACATTGATCATGGCAGCCAGCCGTCAACTGATTCCATATGCCACCCGACTCAGTGAGGGTCAGTGGCAACAATCCGGTTCAAACGGACTGGGACGAACATTGCATGGCCTGACATTGGGGATATGGGGCTACGGTAAAATTGGCCAGCGTATTGCACAGTACGGTAAGGCATTCGGTATGAACGTACTGGTCTGGGGAAGCGAACCTTCACGGTTACAGGCACAGGAAGACGGTTTCCACTCTGCAACCACTAAAACCGCATTTTTCCAATCGACTGATATTGTATCAATGCATTTACGCCTGAATGCCGCAACCCGCCACTGTGTAAAATTGACTGATCTGCAGCAGATGAAAACAAATGCCTTATTCGTCAATATCAGCCGTGCTGAACTTGTTGAGGAAAAAGCTTTACTCACCGCTCTAACCACCGGCAGTCCGGGTTTTGCCGCATTGGATGTTTATGAGCAGGAACCTGCAAATCTTGAAAATCAGCCCCTTTTGAACATGGAAAACGTTCTGTGTTCGCCACATATTGGCTACGTGGAACAAAACAGTTATGAACTGTATTTCAGAATTGCATTTGAGAATGTGAATGCCTTTTTCCGGGGTGAACCGGACAATATTGCCAATCCGGAAGTACTTTGAATAAGCCTTTTGCTCAAAATAATAAGCAACCGTAATCTTCCATGACCGGAACCACTGAAGCAGACGCTTAACACTTCCCCCTGTTAGTCAGGCTGCTTTTTTGTGGGAGTAGGTTCACTGGCTTTGCCCAATCGCACGCGTTCCCGCGTTCCTTCACGCTGAAACTCAATCACCTCCGGCTTCAACTCAGTCATTAATTCATTTAACCTGAGCCGGGCTGTACGCATTACCGTCTTGCCCTCAAGCCTCAACCCTTCATGTCGCGCACCGGCAGCATATTTTTTATTCCGCTGGTGCGGCTGCACATTATCCATATAACGGGGATCAAGGGTATCAGTGACTGTCAGATAACCCGCTTCGACCGCACGCTGCATTAACTGCACTCCCCGCATCGTACGTACCACAATTGCATTAGTTCCCGGATCATCAGCCTCAGTCGCCGGATCAGGCGAACCGCCCGGCCAGGTATCAGAAGCAGCAATATCCGCTGCCTCACCGATACCATCCGGACAGACTTTGCAGCGAAATGGCAATACCCACATGCTTTCATCCGTACCCCAAAAATCAGTATATCCCTTTTCATATACCGTACCATCAGCTAATTCCACCCGGGTTGCCCCCGGACAACCAAAACCCCGGTAACGCAGGCTGACAATCTGTTCAGGCTCTACTCCCAAATCCTTCTGTAGAAAACGCTCCATACCTTCCGGTGGCATAAAACCTCCACAAACCGGTGTCAGCATATACCTCACCAGCTGGTTTACCCGCGAGTCATACCGGGCAAGGTTGCGCAAAGCGGCAATATCACAGGGCTTACCAATAAAGGCAAAAGTCAGCCCCTTATCCAGCTGTTCTAATACATCAAGCAATGGAGCTGTAGGCCCGTAACGTGATCCGGCAGCAGCCAGCACCTCTGACCCCGTAGTAGAAATCGTCCGTTCACCAAAAGCTGGTTGGTTTCGGGCAGCTTTTGCATGCAGAATAAAATCAACTTCACCACTTTCAACCAGATACATACCCAATGCGGAAAGCACACCTCCCGTGGATCCCTGGTGCCTAACCTGTGGGTCGCTGGCGTACGCTAAAGCCATATGCTGATATGGCCCCCAAACTAAATCATGTTGTGTATCAACCGTGATTTCACCTTCCGGTAACCCCTCAACCCTGGTACCAGGGCAAACATCCATAATCCGGTCAACTGTTTCATGCGTCAGATCACCACAAACTATGGGGCGTTCTGTATCGTTCGTGACCAATTCCATACGCACAACTTCAGGCCCGGCAACAGATTGGCACAGACCACAACCAATGCACATAGCATCTTCTGAGATACGGTTCAGACGTTCGGTAGGGGTTATTGAGTGCTTCATTGTATTACGCCTCCTCTATTAATGACATATTGCCATTCCTCTTTGAAATACCCCAAGCTATCTTCCATCAAAGTCATGACCTCAAGCACAATAACTTACCACCCACAGCTCTACATAATAAAATACAATGAGGCATTATCTTTATTAATTTATATCCCCCCCCAAAGCCCTGTGCAAGAAGTCAGCCCACAGTGTATACGCCTTCTACCATATGCTGTGTTTGCCTTGATCATCAACGCTACGCAAAAATGAATTGATACTGCGGGCGGGCAGGCCTATCCCCAGATGAATTACATGATGAGCTACTACTTTGTAGAAATGACCCAATTTGTGTGTTCAAGCTTTTGCAAAAACTGATTCCTATTCTTCCGTGTTAGCACGACTAAAAGAATCTAATACTACCTGCAGGCTAAACACCACAACATAAGCAGGAAAAGTAATTTGTAGCTTCCACACTGTTTGATTCTATAGGCTGGAGCGAACAAAGTTTTAAAAAGACACCTTCTGTGTGCAGATGCAACTGATTCTAATCACAGATACTTCCAAACTACTATGTGAATTCGATTCCAATGACCGTTTACTTATTTATGGGATCTGGAAGTATCACAAATCAACACACACTTGGTGTCTTTTCGAATCCACGCA
>JBMZDK010000047.1:0-19538 GCA_049614265.1 Thiolinea sp. | reverse complement strand
CAACAATCCCGGCAACAGTGCCTTTCGCTGTGCCCAGACCATTCTGACAACAGGCTGCATAAACGCCTTCTTCCACCTCCCCCAATGCAAACACACCATTCAGACTGATACACAATCGCCCCCCCCAGCAATACTCCATTTCCACACCATCCAGCATAGGAAAACGCACTTTAAAACCCCGGCGATGCGTCTCTGCCACTGATTTCATCCGCCCGTCAGACACTGCCATTTTGGGGTCATAGCTGGAACGATTGCGGATAATGATGCGGTCACCGCCAACGCCTGAAATTCGGCGCACTGTGGTGCCCAATGGATCAGCCGGTGTAAACCCCCATTGTGCTTCACCACCTAAACGTCTGCATTCCTCTGCAGTTAAAGCCCGGGTCATCGAGCCATAGGTGAAAACATGCATTAAACGCCGGGCAAAATAACCAAATTGCTGTACCAGGCCATTGACGGCCAGAATGACTTTTTTCGCGGTAACCGTACCTTTCGGGGTTCGTACCAGCCAGTGATTAGCTTGCTGAGTCAGCCCGGTTACCGGTGACTGTTCATACAACTCAACACCAGCCTGTTGTTGCAAACCCGCAGCAAAACCCCGGACAAATTGCGCAGGCTGTAACATAGCAGTACCGGGCGTCCACACCCCGCCCTGATAATAATCGATACCCGTTAAAGCCTGCATATCTGCTGCATCCAGTAAACGGTATTCCTCACCCAACTCAGCCAGATGTTGCACATAACCCAGGTTATGTTGCATGCCCTTTTCCGTCGCGGCAGCATTAATCTTACCACTGACAACAAAGGCCTCTGCGGGCATGTCATATTCCTGCGCAGCTTCTGCAGCAAAACGAATCGCAGCCCGGTTCATGGCGGTTTGCCGCCGATCATTATCCGCTGAGTCTCCGGCATAATCATCCGAAGACAAATCATGTGGCAAATCAATCATAAACCCTGAATTGCGCCCCGCCGGCCCTTCAGCCACTTCCCGGCCCTCCAGCATAATGATACGGGCCTCCGGCTGTAGCTGATGTAAACGCCGGGCCGCCGCCAGACCCGCGAACCCGGCACCGACAATCAGGTAATCAGCATTCTTCTCCCCTTGTAAACGGGGAGCCGGTTGTCGTTGCGGTAAAATGGCATTCCAGGCAGCAGGGCCGGGATCAGGGGGCATAGCCGCCACCTTCCCCATCAATCGACGGCCTCTTCCGGCGCACGATCAGACAGGTCAATCCAGATGGTTTTCAGCTCAGTATACTGATCATGAGCATGCAAGGAATTATCACGCCCACCAAAACCAGATTGCTTATACCCGCCAAATGGCGTCGTAATATCCCCTTCACCATAACAATTAACCGTCACCGTTCCGGCACGAACCGCCCGCGCGGCACGCAGGGCTTTCTTGCCATTAGCACTAAACACGCTGGCAGTCAGGCCATAGTCAGTATTATTTGCAACGGCTATGGCTTCTTCCACAGAACGCACCGTAATGACGGCCAGTACCGGGCCAAAAATCTCTTCCTGTGCCAGTTTGCTGTCGGGCTGTACCCCATCAATAATGGTTGGCAGGACATAACAACCATCACGTTGCTCACCACCAATCAGCACCTGTTCACCTGCTTCCACAGCCTCCAGGTAACCACACACCTTATTGAAATGTTCCTGATCAACTAATGCGCCTAAGTTATGCGCCGGATTTAACGGATCACCGGTACGCCAGTCACGCAGGTGCGCCATAATCCGTTCCATCAGCTCCGCTTTAACACCTTCCTGCACAATCAGGCGCGAATTTGCTGAGCAATTCTCGCCCATATTCCAGAACGCTGCATTCACCACATGCTCTGCCACCAGATCAAGCTCTTCAGCATCATCCAATACAATTGCCGGGTTCTTACCACCACACTCCAATACCACTTTTTTCAGATTAGAGTCCGCAGAATAACGCAGAAAACGGCGCCCGGTTTCTGTCGAACCGGTAAACGACACCATATCAACACCAGCATGCAGCCCCAATGGCTCACCAACATCCGGCCCCATACCGGGTATAACATTCAACACTCCGCGCGGCACACCGGCTTCCATCGCCAGTTCTGCAATCCGAAGAGCCGTCAAACTCGTCTGTTCTGCCGGTTTTACAATCACTGAATTACCTGCCGCCAGTGCAGGAGCAATCTTCCAGGCCAACATAAGCAGCGGGAAATTCCACGGCAACACACAGGCAACCACACCCACCGGTTCGCGCACAATCATCGCGATAGCATCATCACCGGCCGGAGCAGTCTGATCATAAATTTTATCAATCGCTTCAGCATGCCAGAGTATAGTGGCAATCGTTTCCGGAATATCTACTGTGGCGCAATCACGCACCGGTTTACCGGAATCCAGGCTTTCCATCACGGCTAACTCATGGCGATTACGTTTAATCAGCTTCGCCAGAGTGATCAATATTTCCTTACGCTCTGATGGGTGCAATTTGCTCCAGCGCCCCTGGTCAAAAGCTTCACGTGCTTTCTCCACAGCCAGATCAACATCTTCTGCATTACAGGCTGCAACATTAGCCAATGCCTCACCGGTAGCAGGATTAACACTGGCAAAGGTTTGCCCGGAACGTGAGGACTGAAAGTGTCCGTCAATAAATGCGGTGGCCGGTAAAGTTAATGATGCTGCCAGTGAACGGTACTCTTCATAGCTCAGTAAGTCAGACATTATTTGCACCCTCCTGTCCGGCCAGTATCATCGGGCCTTCATCATTTTCCTGATAAGTACGTTGCTTACGTTTTCTATCACCAGCGGCATCACCGTTAGTCATATTACTACCTGTAATATGTTGCAAGGTACTGTCCATTACCCGAATTACCTGCTCCAAATCGCGTTTCTCATTCTTATTTAATGGTTGCAGCGGCTTGCGCGGCGGGCCGGCAGGAATGCCACGCACACTGAGACCATACTTAATGCACTGCACAAACTTACCCCCTTGTTCCAGCACACGCATCAATGGCAGCATTGCTGTCATTATGCGCCTCCCCTTTTCAAAATCCCCTTCGACCCGGCAAGCCTGATATAGCGCTATATGTGCTTCCGGTGCGAAGTTTGACCCTGCGCACACCCAACAGGAAGCGCCCCAGGCAAAAAATTCCAACGCCTGGTCATCCATACCACAACCGAGTTGAATATGTGGATAGTCACGCGCTAATAAGTGCAGACGATTAATATCACCGGAACTTTCTTTAATCGCAGCAAAATTTGGTGAACGACCCACGCGATCCAGGTATTCCTCCCCCATATTGACACCCATACGTCCGGGGTAGTTATAAAGCATAATCGGCAGATTAGCTGCACGGTCAATTGCCAGAGCATGTAACGCATTTTCCCGCTCAGTAGGAACGGCGTAGGGAGGAGTTGCCACTAGTAGCGCATCCGCACCCGCTTTTGCCGCTGCTTCAGCATATTCGACCGAATCTTCAGTCCTCATCGCACCAGTACCAATAATCAGCGGCACCCGTTTATTGATAATGCCCTGAAACACCTGCATCAGGTGCAATCGCTCTTCCCTGCTCTGAGCGTAATACTCGCCGGTAGTACCCGCCAGTATTAAACCATGCACACCGCTGGCAATCAGATGTTCGATTACCGACTCAAGACCAGTTTCATTGATACTGCCATCGTCATTATGCGGGGTAATTACCGGGGTATAAATGCCCTCAAATTTCATTGTTTTCTCCGCGCCATACTTTTGTATACATTTTGTATACAATAATAGATATTCTGACATTTGCCAACCGTTGCTCACAAAACAACCTGTTACAGAGATAAAAATTATTGGGCATCAGAAAGATTAATTTTCAAACAAATCAATAGTATGATGTTTAAAAAAACAACAATGGCTTATTTAACATTTTGTTTAATAAGAAAACCACTTATTCATGTATACATTAAGTATACAAAAATACAGCTTATGACTTGAGTTTACTTTTCACTAAATGATATGGTTGGGGCCTCTCGGCTTTGGGGGCCAAGATCATCTACTTAGATGTAAAACTTCCGGAGGAAACGAATGCCGTACGACTAGCGGCAGGTTCGTCAAAATACCCCTGTATCTTGTAAATGAGGAGAACATTTTGAAATCACTTAATGTATTTAAGAAGGCGGCTTTGGGTCTGGCGCTTTTAGCTGGCTCTAATGGTGCCATGGCTGCGTGTGGCAATATCCAAATCGCAGAATGGAACTGGGCATCAGGCGAACTGATGGCTAATGTTGATAAAATCATTTTAGAAGAAGGCTTCGGCTGTAAAGTTGAAATGGTTCCTGGTGCAACTACCACGACCTTTGCTTCTATGAATGAAAAAGGCAAGCCTGATCTGGCTGGCGAATTATGGATCAATGCGGTTCAGGAACCACTGGGCAAGGCGTTCGCTGCTAAGACACTGTTTTCCGTAAACTCCGGCCCAATCACTGAGCTGGGTGAAGGCTGGTGGATTCCACCTGCAACTGCTAAGAAGCACCCTGAGCTGAAAACAGTTATGGATGTATTAAAGCGCCCTGACCTGTTCCCGGACAAAGAAGACCCATCAAAAGGTGCTTTCATCGGCTGCCCTGCAGGATGGGGTTGTCAGCTGTCTAACATTAACCTGTTCCGTGCTTTTGAAATGGAAAAGAAAGGCTGGAAACTGGTTGATCCAGGTTCAGCAGCCGGCCTTGATGGTTCAATGACTAAAGCGGTTGAGCGCGGTGATAACTGGTTCGGCTACTACTGGTCACCAACTGCAATGATTGGTAAGCATGGCATGGTTAAATTGCCATTTGGTATACCTTTCGCAGGTAAAGAAAACTGGGACGGCTGTATCGCAAAAGCGGAACAGGAATGTGCTGACCCTAAACCATCTGCATGGACTAAATCTGAAGTTCACAGTGTTGTTACCAAGAAGTTCAAAGAAACTGCTGGCCCTGACGTTATGGCCTTCATCAACAAACGCGTATTCCCTGGCCCTGTTATGAATGAAATGCTGGTTTACATGGGTGATGAGCAGGCAGGCGGCGAAGACGCAGCTTACAAATTCCTGGCTGACCACGAAGATCTGTGGGGCAAATGGGTCACTGAAGCTGTTGCAGCAAAAGTCAAAGCAGGCATCAAGTAACTAGGGATAAGTTTAGTACTGAACAACAACGTATTAAACATATCAGATAGTTAGAAAAAACGGCCCACTGGTCATTCACTGGTGGGCTTTTTACATTTTACGAGGTTTGTTATGGACTGGTTATTTGAGTTTCCGTCTTTGTCCCGCCAGTTTCTGCGGGACTTTAAGAAAACAATCGATGGTAATTACCGGGAATTCTCCCGTGAATATGGGGAAGCCATCGAATCATTTTTTGACCCGCTGTTATGGTTTATGGTCGAATTTGAAGCATTATTACAGGCCACACCATGGCCGATTGTTATTGCGATTATTGCGGGTTTAGCCTGGTGGGGTGCGCGTAGCTGGCCGATTGTTATCGGAAGCATCATCTCATTTATTCTGATTGGCATGTTTGGTATGTGGGAAGACACGATGTCAACACTTGCCATTGTCTCCGTTGCCACATTTATTTGTATTGCATTAGGCATACCTTTAGGGATTATGATGGCGCGCTCTGACCGGCTGCAGGCTATCATCACACCTGTGCTAGATATTATGCAGACCATTCCGGCTTTCGTTTACCTGATCCCTGTTGTTATGCTTTTGGGTATTGGTAAAGTGCCGGGACTGCTTTCAGTGTGCATTTACGCAATACCGCCTATTGTACGTTTGACCAATCTCGGCATTCGTTTGGTAGAAAAAGAAGCACTTGAAGCAGCTGATGCCTTTGGTGCCAGCTATAAACAGCGCCTGTTTGGTGTACAAATTCCGCTGGCCCTGCCTAATATCTTTGCCGGGGTTAACCAAACGATCATGATGGCATTGTCAATGGTAGTTATCGCATCCATGATCGGTGTAGCGGGTCTGGGTGTTCCGGTTCTTAAATCAATCTCTAACCAGTACCTTGCGCTGGGTATGATGAACGGCCTGGCTATTGTTGTCCTGGCAATTATCTTCGACCGCGTATCACAAAGCTTTGGTCTGCGCCTGCAGAAGCATCGCCATGGAGCACAACATGACTGATATGAAGATTAAGATTGAAAATCTGTATAAGATTTTCGGCAGCAACCCAAAGTCAGTGTTGAAACATGTTCAGGACGGCATGTCAAAACAGGAATTGCTGGAAAAGCACGGTCATGTGCTCGGCCTGAAAGACATTAATATTGATATCCCTGCTAAAGGTATTTCGGTCATTATGGGCTTATCCGGCTCGGGTAAATCAACCCTGATTCGTCATATTAACCGTCTGATTGAACCTACTGCCGGTAAAATGATCGTTGATGGCGAAGACGTGTTAGCGATGTCGAAAAAGAAACTGATGGGTTTCCGTCGCCACAAAGCGTCAATGGTATTCCAGAAGTTTGGTCTGCATGTACACCGCACAGTCGCTGAAAACGTTGCTTACGGCCTTGTTGTCCAGGGAATTCCTCTGGAACAAGCTAAACAGCAAAGTCATAAATGGCTCGATCGTGTCGGACTGGCTGGCTTTGAAGAGCATTTCCCTTCTCAGCTATCCGGGGGTATGCAGCAACGGGTTGGACTGGCGCGCGCGCTGGCAACAGATGCCGAAATCCTGTTAATGGACGAAGCATTCTCGGCGCTTGACCCGCTGATTCGTACTGACATGCAGGATATCTTGCTGGAACTACAGGAAGAACTGCATAAGACCATCGTGTTCATTACCCACGACCTTGATGAAGCGCTGCGTATCGGTGATACCATCGCCATTTTACGTGACGGTGCAGTCATTCAACAGGGTGATCCGCAAGACATCATCATGCATCCGAATGACGACTATATCGTCGACTTCATTCAGGATATTAACCGTGGCCGGGTTATCCGCCTGAAAACGCTGATGACTGCGGGCACTTCAGTTGATGGCCCTAACCTGAATCAGACAATGGTACTGGAAGAAGCACTACCGCTGGTATCGGCTACTGATTCGAAGGCATGTAATGTGGTTGACGATGCCGGAACGGTATTAGGCAGTATCGATCTCGATCAGATTATTGCCGGTTTGGCACGTCCGGATGTTGAAACCAATCCGGAAAACCGTTACCGCTAGGCACAGTCAATAAGCTCGTAAAATAAAAATGCCCTCTGTGATGAGGGCATTTTTTTGACAATCACAATTTATTCAATAGGCAGAGGATCTGGCCGCACAAACATTTCCATGTGTCGATGTGACAAAGCCCAGTGTTGTTTAATCAGCTCCACCATTCCTTCCGCATCACGGTTTTCGATACAGCGAATCATCCCCTCATGATGATCACTAGCTTCCGCCATCACACCTTCGGAATTCTGCATTCGTGTACCGTAAAAAGTCTGACTAATCCGGGCGTGATCAATCAGCAGGCGTTCATAACTGGGTTTCAGGTACGGATTATCTGCCATTTTTCCCATCAGCGCATGAAAACAGTCATTCCAGTAAATCATGCCTTCCGCATCATACTGATCAGAGGCAGCACGAAATTCATCCTGCGCGCCCCGCATTTGCTGTATTTGTTTCGTGGTCGCGTTCTCTGCCGCCAACCTGCCAATTGCTGCATATAGCATAGGTGCAGTCAGAAAAAAGTTACGCAGGGTTTTATGATTCATCGATGAAACCGATGTACCCCGGTTATTGACAATTTCCAGATATCCTTCACCAGCCAAACGCCGGAAAATATCACGCAGCGGCGTACGGGATAACTGATAAACCTCACTCAGACGGGTTTCATCAAGGCTGGAACCGGGTTCCAGTTCCATGGTTAAAATCTGACGTTTGAGGTCATTATATAATTCGTCTTTTTTCATTAACCGCTATGCTTTTAGGGATAGATGTATACATATTGTATACCTTAACCACAGAATGACGAAATTTATGCGCGAGAATTTTATTTGGGAATAAATTTTAACAATCAAAGATACAACTTAGCCCCCTCATGGCTAAACACAAACCCCAAGCGTAAGTACAACCCATGCGCTTCCCGGCGACGCTTATCTGTTGTTAACTGCACCCGGCGACAATCGTGTTCCTGTGCTAACGCAATAGCCCACTGTAGCATCTTTGTGCCTAAACCCCGCCGACGCTGATTCGCCGCAACGTGGATCGCTTCAATCTGCAAATCAGGTCGACCTGCAGCCGCGAGATAATAAATAAAAGTCAGGTGAAACGTACCAACTACAGTTCCCTGACTCTCTGCTACCATCAATTGCTGGTTCGCATCAGCAATAATTCTGGCAAATGCCTGATAATAAGCATCAGGGAGCACATCCGGCAGTTCACGCCTTGGTCGCCCCTCTGGCCCGCCCGCATTGGCCAGCCGAACAATCACCTCAACGTCTTCTTTAACTGCTTTGCGAATTACCAGCCCTTGTTCTGGTTCCTGTTCAGCCATAGCTAACCATCGTTTCAACTACCGGGCACAGGGGCATTCACTGAACCAGCAAATCAGCCAAACCATCTTCGCCAACAATCTCAATCCCCAGTTTCTCCGCCTTCTCGCGTTTTGAACCCGCCTTCTCACCGGCAATCAGCGCCGTCGTCTTCTTCGACACACTGCCGCTCACTTTTGCTCCCAACGCTTCCAGATCAGCTTTAATCAGGTCACGAGAACGCTCAAAACTACCGGTAATTACAAAGGTCTTACCCTGCAACGGCAAATCAGCACCATCAACCACTTCATAATCAGCCCATTGCACACCCAGCTGGCGCAAATTCCCAATGGTTTCAAGATTGTGGGCTTCTTTAAAGAACTGGCACACCCGCTCCGCCACCACCGGGCCAACATCAGGCACCGCTTGCAAACTATCCTGATCTGCAGCCATCAGGTTTTCCAGCGAACCGTAATGGCGTGCTAACGTCTTTGCAGTAGTTTCGCCAACTTCGCGAATACCCAGTGCAAAGATAAACCGCTCCAATGTCGTTGCTTTACTTTTCTCCAGCGCATTGATCAGGTTCTTTGCTGATTTCGCCGCCATACGCTCCAGCTCTGCCACCTGACTCGCCTTCAGCTTGTACAAATCATCAACATGCTGAATCAGCTTATATTCAAACAGCTGCTCTACCAGCTTGTCACCAAGACCATCAATGTTCATTGCCTTACGCGAAGCAAAATGTTTAATCGCCTCCTTAACCTGCGCCGGACAAAATAAACCACCGGTACAGCGATACACCGCTTCATCCTCAAGACGCTGCACCTCAGACTCACACACCGGACACACTTCAGGCATAGTGATTCCCCGGGCATCCGCAGGCCGCTGTGCCAGCACCGGTTTCACCACTTCAGGAATCACGTCACCGGCACGACGCACAATCACCGTATCGCCAATGCGCACATCCTTACGTTCCACCTCGTCCATATTATGCAGCGTGGCGTTACTCACAGTGACTCCGCCAACAAACACCGGCTCTAACCGCGCCACCGGCGTTAATGCCCCGGTTCGCCCAACCTGAAACTCCACATCCAGCAGCGTGGTAATTTCTTCCTGTGCCGGGAACTTATGCGCTGTTGCCCAGCGCGGTGCGCGACTGACAAAGCCCAATTGCTGTTGCAGAGATAAATCATTAACCTTATACACCACGCCATCAATTTCATAAGGTAAATCATCGCGCCTGTTACCAATATCCGCATAGTAACCCGCACAGCCCTCAGCCCCCTGCACTACAGCAATTTCCGGGCAGACCCGAAAACCCCAGTCTTTCAGCTTTGCCAATACGGCATCATGTGTCTCGGGCAACTCCCCGCCTTCAACTAATCCCACGGCATAACAGAAAATCTCCATTGGCCGCTTCGCTGTAATTCTCGGGTCAAGCTGACGCAAGGTGCCCGCAGCAGCATTACGCGGATTCACAAACGGCTTCTGCTCATTCGCAATCAAACGCTGGTTCAGCTCAGCAAAACCCTGCTTTGGCATGTAAATCTCACCACGCACTTCCAATATCACCGGATAGTCATCACCCAATAAGCGCAGTGGTACCGATTCAATGGTGCGCACATTATGCGTAACATCTTCACCGGTTTCGCCATCTCCCCGTGTTGCCGCCCGGCTTAATACACCATTTTCATACAGAATGCTGATTGCCAGCCCATCCAGCTTCGGCTCTGCCACATATGTCAGCTCTGCCTCATCCTTCAACCGGTCATGCAGACGCTTATCAAACGCCTGTAACTCCTCATCACTAAATACATTACTCAGCGACAGCATCGGCATGACATGTTTAACTTCTGCAAACTCGCTAAGTGGTGCATCACCGACCCGCTGAGTGGGGGAATCGCTGGTGATTAAATCGGGGTGTGCTTTCTCCAGCGCCTGTAACTCACGGAACAGACGATCATAGGCCGCATCCGGAATTTCAGGATCATCCAGCACATAATAACGATGATTGTGGTAACGCAGCTGCCCACGCAGCGCTTCAATATTTTCGATTATTTTTTTCATGTCTGCTACTGATTGTTGGTTTAGTGACCTGATGTTAAGTCAATAATTCTACGGTATCACCCACCGAAATAGCGGAAGTTTCAGGCGCTGAACGCAACGCTGTATTCATTCCCAGCAACGGCTCGCCATCTTTATTGGCATGGTGTTGCCGCAACGCCATCATCGGCTGTTTATCCGGGTGAGATTCACCGCTATCCGGGTCACGGGTGGTTAAAATGCAGCGCGTACAGCCGTCCAGAAATTCAAACTCCACACCGTTGATACTTACCCCACGCCATTCATCTTCAGCGAAAGCATCCACTCCGCTAATCACAATATTAGGCCGGAAACGCCGTACATCAGGTTTAACACCACCCAATTCACAGGCTCGCTCAATGCTGGCTTCACTGGTCAGTAATATCGGCGCAGCATCGGCAAAACTGGTTTCCAGGTCATACTTACCGGAACGCCTGGATGCAGTTTGCCATAGAGCAACACGCGACTTAATACCCAATACACCACTCAACCAGTTTGCAGCAGCATCACCACCATCCAGCGCCTGAATATCATCCTTCCAAACCTTGCCAGACAATGTTGCCTCACCCGCATTAACCACACAATCACCAGCTTCAGGATGGCTCAATAGCCAACCACTCTCTTCCGGAGCACAAGCCAACTGTAATAGCTGAGGATAACGGCGGGCGGTGAGAAACAGCCCGTTTTCATCAACAGCCAATACCCGACGATCATTGAGCATACCCTCAGCATCAAAGCTGGCTTGCTGTAAAGATAAACCCTTGCCGGATTTAAGCGGATAACTCCAGAGTTGACTGACTTTGATCATTTATCACCTCCTATCAACTTATTTCTCAAACACTGCAATCGACTCGACATGCGCTGTATGCGGAAACATATCCATTACCCCGGCACCGACCAGCCGATAACCATGCGTATGCACCAATTCTCCGGCATCCCGCGCCAACGTACCCGGATGGCAGGATACATATACAATTCGCTTAGCATCCAGCCTGCCCATATGTTCAATCACTTCCTTAGCGCCGGCACGCGGCGGATCAAGCAGAATTTTATCAAAGGACTGTTTTAACCAGGGTTCACCTTTCATCTCCCCCATTAAGTCACAAGCATAATAACCCGTATTTTCCACCCCATTTGCCAGCGCCGTCTGTCGCGCCCGCTTCACCATGACCGCATCGCCTTCCACGCCCGTTACCTCTGCAGCATGACGGGCAATAGGCAGGGTGAAATTACCCAGTCCGCAGAATAAATCCAGCACTTTATCTTCGGCCTTCAATGCCAGCAGCTCAATCGTACGCACCACCATTTTCTGGTTTAGCGGCTGATTCACCTGAAAGAAGTCCTGTGGGCCAAGTTCGACACGGGTGTTAAATGATGGGTGTTCATAATACAGCGGCACCTGCTCACCCTGTGGCCAGATGCAATGGACAGTATCCGGCCCTTTCGGTTGCAGATAAATCTGAAAATCATGCTGTTCACCAAAGGCACGAATGGCTTCCTGATCTTCAGCACTCAGCGCCTCCATATGACGGAAAATCAGCGCAGTGACATTATCCCCAACCGCCACTTCAATTTGTGGGATACTCTGGCGTGCAGCGAGGCCATTTATCAATTGCTGGAGATCAACCAGACGCTCACCAACGCTGGGATGAAGAATCTCACAACGCTGCATATCTGCCAGAAAACGTCCGTCTTTCTCCCGAAACCCAACCAGTGTTTTTTCTTTCTTCCGCACATAGCGTACACCCAACCGCGCCTTACGCCGATATGCCCAAACATCAGCCGTCAGTGGCTCAAACACAGTCTCCGGTTCGACCTTGCCCACCCGTTGCAGGTTATCCAGCATCGCCTGTTGCTTGTAGCGAATCTGGGCAGATGGCTCAATATGCTGCCAACTACAGCCACCACAAACACCATAATGCGGGCATCTGGCTTCAACCCTTTCGGCCGAGGCTTCCAACACTTCCAGCACCCGACCTTCATCATGTTTTGATTTACGCTGAGTATAGTTAAAAATGACTTTCTCACCGGGAATCGCACCATCAATAAATACGGTTTTACCATCAATATGTGCAACACCCTTGCCTTCCAGTGTCATTGACTCAATGCTGGCCTCAGCGGGCGGTAATTTACGCGCCTTTGCCGAACTGCGACTCATGCACCCTGCTCCCACGCCAGTTCAAATGCCTGCAGGTGTTCCTGCTCTGAATCCTGTAAAACTTTGCGTACAATATCGCACTCACGCTCGTAACGCTCCTGATCGACATGACCACGCATCAATTGAAAGCGCAGGTAAACCAGCCAGGTGTTCAGCACATCTGTTTCACAATACTGGCGGATTTCAGGTAACTCACCAGCCTGATAAGCGTCCCAGACTTTGGCGCCACTCATACCCATTTTTCCCGGAAAACCGTATAAAGTTGCCAGCTCATCCAACGGTGCATTCGCCCGCCCGGTATACATCGCCAGTAAATCCATCACATCAGTATGACGGCTGTGGTAACGGCTGATATAGTTATTCCACTTAAAACTGCTATCATCATCGCCCTGATCCCAATAGCGGGGGGCAGCAATTTTGTGTTTCATCGCACGGTAATGCAGTACCGGCAAATCAAAACCACCACCATTCCAGGACACCAGGGTTGGTGTGTAACGATCAACACCATCAAAAAACCGCTGGATTAATTCAGCCTCATCAGCCCCCTCGCTGCCTAATGACCAGACTTTAAAATCATCACCCCGACCACGGAAGGTAACCGAAATAGCAGCAATGCGGTGCAAATGATGAGGGAGGAATTCTGTCCCTGATTTTTGATAACGCAAGTGATACATGGCTTTTGCCACACCATCATCATCAAGGTCATCAGGCAGGTCATAAATTTTACGGCCACCCTCAACATCCGGGATGGTTTCAATATCAAATACCAACGTATTCATAGTGTACCAGGGCACCTCAAAACATAGGATTGCTCATCGTAACGGTATCCTGATATCAGGGCAATCACTGCAACAGCTAATTAAGTCGCTTGCTTTCATCCCACTCATGCCAAACTGAACAGGAGGTGAAAGTTAGGTAATATCAATCTGTTACTGTCAGAGACACATGAAAACACCCACTTACAAAGAAATTTTTTATTATATTTAAATTCAGACACTTATGGATGTTTTCTATAAATTTTACGAACTTACCGTAACAGTTAATTTATGGTTCAGTGACCAATTTGTAGTCTGTTTAGCAGGAAGCAAGACCGCAGGATGCTAATAATAAAAACCGAATAAAACCAATAATAATGGATCGGTTAATATTGATTCATAACAGGCATACCTGATTACTCAGCGCTATTTTTACTTTATGGATCAGTAAAATAATAAAAAGAAAGGGCTAGGCAGACCCGGGAAATAATCAAAATAATAACTTCCGGGTCTGCAGAAGCTTTATTTTCCAAAAAATAAAAGCAGGGTCGCAACACCCTGCTGTAAATACTGCCATTGGAGGAGAGCTGGCAGTTGGGTTCAAGTTTTATAGTAATATCTATTTATTACAGTCAGATTCTTTCTAATCAGCCATCAATAGCCGCCTCTCAAATCCGGCTCGCCAGACGAACCGGAACATTGACATTGAGGCCTATGCGGGTTGTGGCAATGCACCACCATTTCCCCTTGCCGGAAACATCCTGGCAATCATTGTTGCAGTCTTACCGGGCCGGAAAGTAATTTCAGGCTTCTTGTGCTTCCCAACCAGGCTTTCCAGAGAAATACCGTCAAGAAACTCATAAACCTTCTCATCCAGCACACTCAGCATCTTATCAATCTCCAGGCGCTGATTTGCTTTGCCGGTATCAGTCTCATCTTCATTCGCCGACTCAATCGCCTCAACGATTTCAGCAATCGAAATATGACTGGCGGGCCTGCCCAAACGATATCCACCGCCCGGGCCGCGAATACCTTCCACTAATTCTGCGTGACGCAGGTGATAAAACAGCTGCTCCATGTAAGACAGTGAAATTCCCTGTTCTCTGGCCAGTGTACTCAAACGTAAAACCTTACGACCGGTATGTAACGCCAACGCCATCATGGCCATGATCGCGCGCTGACTCTGTGTAGTTAATTTCATCGCTCAACTCCTGCAACGATTTATCTAAAGTATGGGTATACTTTACAAAGCGGGCTTCATAAAGTAAATTCGAATTAAATACAATTAAATTTCGATTTTTACGAAGTATTCATCATGCTTAATTTCAAACATCTCTATTATGTACGCGAAGTTTCCAATGCTGGAGGCATCGCCAGAGCCAGTGAGCGTCTGCACCTCACTCCACAGACCATCAGTGGCCAGATCAGCACACTGGAAGAGAACCTTGGCATAAAGCTATTCCAGCGCCAGGGCCGTACACTCGAACTGACCGAAGCCGGGCAGGTTGCTGTGGAATATGCCGACAAGATTTTCCAGCTTGGGGTTGAACTGGAAGAACGTCTGCAGCACTACCCTGAAAACCGCGCTCAGTTATTTCGAGTCGGTGTTTCCGATCTGGTTCCCAAATCCGTCGCCTATCGTTTGTTAGAACCCGCTATGCAGATGAATAAACAGCTTCGAATCGTATGCACTGAAGGTCAGCTTGATGACCTGCTGGGTGAATTAGCAGTACACCGGATGGAGCTGGTCATTGCGGACACGCCTATGCCACCAAACATGAACATCAAAGGATTTGATCACAAATTAGGCTCAAGCACACTATGTTTTTATGCCACCCCTGAACTAAGAGCAACGTTAACGGGAGATTTTCCAGCCTGTCTTGATAATGCCCCGATGTTAATTCCCAGCGAAGGTGCAACATTGCGTAATAACCTGATGCAATGGTTCCATCTGCATGACGTTCATCCAATGATTGTGGGTGAATTTGATGACAGTGCATTAATGAAAGCCTTCGGATTAGCAGGTGCCGGAATTCTGGCTTTCCCCAGCGCACTGGAAAACATCCTTAAAACCGAAGGTAATATGGAGGTGATTGGTCACGTACCGGAACTTACAGAGCAGTACTTCGCCATTTCAGTCGAACGCAAAATCACACACTCCGCCATTAAAGCCATCACCGAACATGCACAAGAGTGGCTACAAACGGACTAAACCAACATTTGTATTAAATTAGATTAAGGTAAAATCCAGCCCCTTCCCAATAGACTGCTGATAAACAAGGAGCAAAGAATGAGTTTTCTCAGTGAATTCAAAGATTTTGCCATGAAAGGCAACGTAGTTGACATGGCCGTTGGTATTATTATTGGCGCCGCTTTTGGCAAAGTAGTTGCTTCATTCGTCAACGATATTCTCATGCCTCCCATAGGCATGGTGTTAGGCGGCGTCAACTTCAGTGAGTTGGCCCTGGTCATTCAGGAGGCAGAAAATGGCGTTGAACACATTGCCATTAACTACGGAGCCTTTATCCAAACGCTGATCGATTTTCTGATTATCGCAGCCGCCATCTTTGTTGCCATCAAAGTCATGAACAAGCTTCAGGGCCACAAGACGGATGAGCCGGAAAAACCGATATCAAACCAGGAAAAACTACTGGTTGAGATTCGCGATTTACTGAAGAAACAGTCAATTCAGAGCACTCATAGCAACCCCCGCTCAACAAAGGATACGACCTGATCACCAACAACGAAGTGATCCAAAACACGCACATCAATTAAAGTGAGTGCCTCACGTAAACGTTGAGTAATTCGTTCGTCAGACTGACTGGGCTCGGCAACGCCCGAGGGGTGATTATGAGCAAAAATGACGGCAGCTGCATTATAACGGATTGCACTGCGAACAACTTCTCGCGGATAGACACTCGCCCCGTCAATCGTGCCATAAAACAGCTCTTCGTACTGAATCACGCGATGACGATTATCCAAAAAAACACAGGCAAACACCTCAGCATGCCGGTCACGTAATTTAGACGCCAGATAAAACCGTACTGCATCCGGGTCTTCCAATACATCCCCCCGCTGTACCCGTTCACGAAGGTATCGGCGCGACATTTCCAGCACGCCTTGTAACTGCACAAATTTAGCCTGTCCTAAGCCATTGCCTTGACAAAAATGCAGCTCATCTGCATCAAACATCGCACGCAAACTGCCAAAATCATGTAATAATTCACGAGCTAAATCCACTGCTGTTTTACCTCGTGTTCCGGTGCGCAGGAAGATCGCCAGTAATTCAGCATCTGACAGAGCCTGTGGGCCGCGAGCCAGTAATTTTTCCCGTGGCCGCTCATCTGCAGGCCAGTCTTTGATTGTTATCATTTTTATTGTTATCAGCCACAAAGAACGCATCATTCTATGTCAGCTATTCAAGGTAAACACATTCTTTTAGGGATAAGTGGTGGCATTGCTGCTTATAAATCCGCCGAGCTGACACGCTTACTCACTAAAGCAGGCGCCGAAGTCAGAATCTGCATGACTCAGGGTGCACAGGCCTTTATTACACCGCTCACTCTGCAGGCATTATCTGGCAACCCGGTACACACTGAGCTGTTGAATCCGGAAGCAGAGGCAGGCATGGGCCATATAGAACTTGCACGCTGGGCTGATCATATTCTGATAGCTCCTGCCAGTGCGGATATTATCGCCAAATTGACCACAGGTATTGCGGACGAACTACTAACCACGGTATGTCTGGCCAGCAAAGCCCCCATAAGCATCGCTCCTGCCATGAATCAACAGATGTGGCAGCACCCTGCCACCCAATATAATGCAGGTGTATTAGCACAACGTAATACGTTGATTTGGGGGCCGGATCAGGGAGAACAAGCCTGTGGGGATGTCGGGCCGGGACGTATGTTAGAACCTGCTGACCTGTTAAATCGCCTGCAACAGTACTACCAACAGGAACAGCCTTTAAAAAATGTTGAGGTGTTGATTACTGCTGGCCCAACCCGTGAAGCCATCGACCCGGTGCGCTTTCTTACCAATCGAAGCTCCGGCAAAATGGGTTATGCAATCGCACATGCAGCCCGTGACCTTGGAGCAAAAGTAACTTTGATATCAGGCCCGGTTGCACTGACACAACCTGCCGGGGTGCAGCGCATCAATGTAGAAAGTGCAGCTGATATGTTGGTCGCTACCCGTGAGCAAGCTGCAAAACATCATATCTTTATTGCAACTGCCGCCGTTGCTGACTATACGCCAGCACAGGCCGCTGAACATAAAATCAAAAAATCTGATGATAAACTAACCATTGAAATGGGAAGAACAGTTGATATCCTCGCAACAGTGACTCGTGAAAACAGCAGGTTGTTTACCGTTGGGTTTGCCGCTGAAACACAGAATTTGTTAGATTACGCTCGGGGCAAACTGGAGCGTAAGCGTGTACAAATGATTGCAGCTAACTCTGTTGCCAATGGAAAAGCTTTTGATAAGGACAGCAATGCGCTAGAGGTAGTATGGCAGGGTGGTTCGCGATCCTTACCTGAAATGAGCAAACAACAACTGGCTATAGAACTGATGCAACTTATCCATCAGCGCTATCAGCACTGGAAACAAAACCGGGAGTAACCCACATGACCTCTGACCGACCACTGGTTGAATACAAAATCTTAGATCAACGCATTGGTAATGAGTTTCCATTGCCTGATTATGCAACGCCCGGTTCAGCCGGGATGGATCTGCGCGCCTGTCTGGATGAAACGCTGTCACTGCAACCAGGACAAACAGAGCTTCTCCCCACAGGTCTTGCTCTTCACATTGGTGATCCCAGCCTCGCCGCTGTCATTCTTCCACGATCCGGTCTGGGCCATAAACATGGCATCGTATTGGGGAACCTTGTCGGCCTCATAGACTCAGATTATCAGGGACAGTTATTTATTTCATGCTGGAATCGTGGCCAAAGCAGCTTTGACATTGCACCGGGTGAACGGGTAGCTCAGCTGGTATTTGTACCTGTGATTCAGGCGACCCTGAAACAAGTCCCGGAATTTAATCAGTCAGAACGCGGTACCGGTGGCTTCGGCCATACCGGCAAGACATGAAAATACACAAACCTGCAACAGCCCAAACTCACTACTTCGTATAAAATGTGACTGATATATGATGCTCCACTTATATAAATACTCAGAGAATCAATGATGAATATAAGAATGAATATTTTTCTGCTCGCAATTTGCAGCGCACTGATAACTGCCGGATGCACTAATACCGCCACCTCAAGTAATGTGTATAGCACGAATCAGGCTGGTGTAATGCAGGATGTCCAGTTTGGTGAAGTCATCAGCGCCCGTAATATTATTATTCAACAAAATTCGACTGATACCGGTCAAACTGCAGGCGGCATTATCGGCGCACTGGCTGGCAGCGAAGTAGGAAAAGGTAAAGGCAAGATAGTTGGTGGCGTGGTCGGTGCAGTAGCCGGAGGGGCTATTGGTAGCGTTATCGACCGCAATGCGCAAGCGCAACCAGGTATTGAAGTAACCATCAAACTGGAAAGTGGCCGCACGGTGGCCATTGTACAGTTGGCCGGCGAAACTTTTCGTCCCGGTGAAAAAGTAAAAGTCCTCACCGCAGCAAATGGCAAGGCACGGGTAACGCATTAAATAGCAGGCAAAAAATTCAACGCTATGCATTGATAGCATTAACTAAAGACCTGATATTCTACACCCCAAAAGCCTCACCATTCATTTACCCCGGAACCCATTGTGATTGGGCAGTCACATACTGTGGACTGCTCTTCAACCGCCTTTTCAACAGGCTTTCATACAGGAAAGCACCAATCACCATGTCAATAAACAAATCTCCGGACAAAATGCCAGCATTGTGAAAGGCTGAGTTCATCAGGGCACCCAGAATAAATACATAGCGATACCAGTAACCATCGAGCAGGCGATAGATGTAGTAACAGAAAATCAGCAAGCCAAAAGTGCCAAAGGCATGCATCAGGTTTAACAGGGAATTATGTACAGGAACAATGTAATGGGCTTTTTCATGTGGCCCATAACTAAATATATTTTG
>JBMZDK010000046.1:0-19638 GCA_049614265.1 Thiolinea sp. | reverse complement strand
GTTGTAATCCGGCCCCGTGTTTTTTCTGTTGCTGGCCTTTCGTTTTTCATGTTTGCTCCGAATTTTTATTTGTTTCTGGTTCTGCAGGTCATCCAGTGATAACAGCCACCTGTATTTGTGCATTATAACCAGGCTGGTATTTCGGTTAATATATGTGCGATAGAAATACATAAGAAAAAATCAGAGTACATAATGGATAAAAACTGGCACTCCTGGCTGAATGATAACCTCAGTAATGGCTGTAATCCGGCTGAAGTATTCGACATTATGCTAAAACGGGGATTTTCCAAACCGGAAATTCTGAATGGTATTCAGGATCATCATTTGTTTGCAGATTATCCAAAAACCGGTGAGGTAATTCAGGACTCAGCAGGAAACAGTGCTTACTATGAACGTCTGGCTAAGACCAATATCACACAAAGTCAGGCGCAAAGACTCGAGGATGAGCGCCTGCAGCTGTATATCTGGAATGAATTCCTCACTGTTGATGAATGTGATGCGCTGATTGAACACATTAATCCGATTCTTTATCCGTCTACTGTAACGGTTAGCAATGGTGACGATGCGTTTCGTACCAGCCGTACTTCTGATTTAATGGGAAGTAGTGATCCCTTTATTGCCCGCATCGACCGCAAAATCGCAGATACACTGGGCATTGCGTTGGAATACTCTGAGCCAATGCAGGCGCAGCGCTATGATGAAGGCAATGAGTTTAAGGCGCACACGGATTACTTTAATCCGGGATCAAAAGAGTTTGAACTTTTCGCTGAAGAGCATGGCCAACGCACCTGGACATTCATGATTTACCTGAATGAAACTGAGCGTGGTGGTGGCACCCGGTTTACCAATCTTGGTACTACCTTTTACCCGAAAAAAGGTCAGGCTTTGATCTGGAATAATCTCTATCCCGATGGCAGTGTTAATCCTGACAGCATTCACCATGGCATGCCGGTGGAGAAAGGGGAAAAGATTATTATTACCAAGTGGTTCCGGGACAAGCCCAGCCGCAAATTATGGCCGGAATAAAACCATAACAGGACTACAGGACTGATAAGCGTAATGCCAGCAGCCTGACTACTTCTTCCCGTAATTCATTACGAATGTTTTGTTCTTCCTCAGAAACACCCAGGACATAGCGACTGTCATAAATCTGGGTGCGCTCAGCTCTGACTTTAGCTGCTACGGTATTTGTTTTGCCGGACTGATTCAGAGGCTGACGTTTGGCGGTAAAACTGAGCTCTATGAAGTGGTTAAACTCTCTTACCTGTCGCACTGAGGAATAAGCAGAAACCGTCTTATCTTCTTCCAGCCCGGTGACCTTCAGTTCTATGACTCCCGGTGCTGTTTTGCCGGCCAATCTGGCCCCGCTCCGTTGTAGACCAGATTGTAAAACAGCGAGAAAATCCGGCCGAAGCTTACTTTCAGCAATATTGACCTGCTGACTGTATAAGGGGATAGCGGTTGCGGAATTATCGGTGCGGGGCACAAAGCCGCTGCAGGCCGTTAGTAAAAACAGCCCCACACAGACAATCAGCAGTCTCAGGCTTTTAGTTCGCAACGATATTCACCAACCGGCCTTTGACCACAATTACCTTACGTACAGTGGCTTCAGCGATAAAACGCTGTACGTTCGAATTGTCCAGCGCAGCCTGTTTTACGGCATCATCATCAGCACTGGCTTCTACCTGTACCTTGCCACGAACCTTGCCATTGACCTGAACAATCAGCTCAAGAGTGTTTTGCACCAGTGCCGCTTCGTCTAACTGTGGCCAGCCTGCATCAATGACACCACCGTCATGGCCCAGGGCCAGCCACAGCACATGGCAGGCATGTGGTGCAACCGGTGAAAGCATGAGCACGATGAATTCTAATACTTCCTGGCGAATAGCTCGCCCGGTCTCACTATTATCTTCAAACTTCGCCAGATCGTTCAGCAATTCCATATTTGCTGCGATGGCGGTGTTGAACGTATGCCGACGCTGCATATCATCGGTGACTTTCTGCAGGCTCTGGTGCAGCTTGCGGCGCAGTACACGCTGCGGCTTGTCTAATTCGCCGCTGATTCCGCCGGAAATATCCACCACGCCCGCAGAGACATGTTCATGCACTTGTTTCCACACGCGCTTAAGGAAACGCAGGGCGCCTTCAACACCGGAATCTGACCATTCCATACTTTGATCCGGTGGCGCTGCAAACATAGAAAATAAACGCAGTGTATCTGCACCATATTTTTCAATCATTTGCTGCGGGTCAGCACCGTTATTCTTGGACTTTGACATTTTGCTCATACCGGACGGCACGACAGGCTGACCGTCGCTTGCCAGTTTGGCACCGGTAATGCGGCCTTTGTCATCGCGGATCACATCAACATCAGACGGTGAAAACCAGTCGATACGTCCGGAGTCATCTTCACGGTAAAAGGTATCAGCTAACACCATGCCCTGAGTCAATAAATTATCAAACGGTTCATCTGAATCCAGCATCCCGGCATCACGCATCAGCTTATGGAAGAAGCGTGCATATAACAGGTGCAGGATTGCATGCTCAATACCGCCAACATATTGATCTACCGGTAACCAGTAGTTAGCGCGCTCATCCAGCATTGCCTCATTATTATCAGCACAGGCGTAGCGTGCGAAATACCAGGATGACTCAAAGAAGGTATCAAAAGTATCTGTTTCCCGCCGTGCCGGTTTGCTGCAGCCTGGGCAGTCGACCTCGTAGAACTCAGCCATCTTCTTAATCGGTGAGCCACCGGTTTCATCGAAAGTGACATCTTCCGGTAATACCACCGGTAAATCCTGTTCTGGCACCGGTACCACACCACAGTCGTCACAATAAATGACTGGAATCGGACAGCCCCAGTAACGCTGGCGTGAGACACCCCAGTCACGTAACCGGTAGTTGATCTGACGGCGGCCTTTTTCCTGCTCGACCAATAAATCAGCGATGGCATCAAAGCCTTCCTGTGATGTTTTACCATCGAAGTCACCGGAATTTACCAACACTCCTTTATCAGTGAAAGCCGCTTCACTCAGATCAACCTCACCACCGTCGGCAGGTGCGATAACCTGTTTAATCGGCAGGCCATATTTGGTGGCAAATTCCCAGTCCCGCTGATCATGGCCCGGTACTGCCATTACTGCGCCGGAGCCATAGGAAATCAATACAAAGTTTGCGACCCAGATCGGAATTTCTTCACCAGTCAGGGGGTGGATGGCATAAAGCCCGGTTGCCATGCCTTTCTTTTCCATGGTGGCCATGTCGGCTTCAGCAACTTTATTCTGTTTACATTCTTCAATGAATGCTGCTAACTCAGGGTTGTTCTCTGCGGCCTCTGTCGCTAACGGGTGTTGTGCTGCCACACCCATATAGCTCACCCCCATCAGCGTATCAGGACGGGTAGTGAACACTTCCATCGTCTCGTCACGGCCTTTTAAGCCGAATTGCAACTCAACACCTTCAGAACGCCCGATCCAGTTGGTCTGCATGGTACGTACCTGCTGTGGCCAGCCAGGTAAATTATCCAGCTCTTCCAGTAATTCATCCGCATAGGCAGTGATCTTCAGGAACCACTGATCAATTTCACGTTGTTCCACCGGTGCGCCGGAACGCCAGCCACATCCGTCAACAACCTGCTCATTGGCTAATACGGTTTGATCCACCGGATCCCAGTTCACCGTGGATTTTTTGCGGTAGACCAGGCCTTTTTCATACAGCTGGGTGAAAAACCATTGTTCCCAGCGATAATATTCCGGTGTACAGGTTGCCAGTTCACGCGACCAGTCAATGGCGAGGCCAATCGACTTTAATTGGGTGCGCATATAATCAGCATTGGCATACGTCCATTTTGCTGGCGGCACATTATTTTTGATTGCGGCATTTTCAGCAGGCAGACCAAAGGCATC
This sequence comes from Thiolinea sp., assembly GCA_049614265.1. Classification (GTDB taxonomy): domain Bacteria; phylum Pseudomonadota; class Gammaproteobacteria; order Thiotrichales; family Thiotrichaceae; genus Thiolinea. The sequence goes on along the minus strand of JBMZDK010000046.1, from coordinate 15,730 downwards.
CCAGCCCATCGGATGCAGAACGTTTTTACCCTGCATGCGCTGGAAACGGGCGATAACGTCACTGATGGTGTAATTGCGCACATGGCCCATGTGCAGCACACCACTGGGGTAAGGGAACATCGACAGGCAGTAGTACTTATCCTTATCGGGGTCTTCGGTGACCTCAAAGCTTTTATTTTCTTCCCAGAACTTCTGTACCACGGGTTCCAGGGTTTTATGATTGTACTGTTCCTGCATGTTAGTCATGAGTTATTACTGCAATACGATTAAAAAGCGAAGCTTAGCAGCATGGCGAATGTTTTCAACCGGCAAAACCTGCTTACAGTGGAATCTCTGACGTAAAAGGCGGCTCAGGCTATGTCGATTCCTTTATTCCGGGGTCACGCATCACTAATACACCATAAATCGTTAGTGTTCCGACAATCAATAGCCCGGCCATAACTGTCTGGAGGGTGGGTTCTTCAGCAAAGACTGCCCACACCCATAATGACCCCAGAATCGATTCCAGCAACATAATCAGGCTGGTTTCAGCTGCGGTGATGGTACGTAAGGACACAATAAACAGCATATAAGGCACCGGTAATACAACCAGGCACATAATCAGAAGGGGTAGCCATTGAGAGTCTTCAGGCCAGATGCTTCCGGCCAGCAGAATACTAACCAAGCCGCCCACGATATTTCCGACACCCACACAGGCAGTAAAATTTGCTTCCGGGCAACCACGCATAATAACAAACTGCCCGGCCATGGTAACGGCACAAATAATGGCAGCCAACAGGCCAATGACCTGACTGTTGCTGTCATTCTGCAGAAACAAAACAGCAAGTCCCAGGGCGCAGACCAGGGTTGCTATCCAGGTGCGCAAATCAACTTTTTCATGCAGAAACAGGGCTGACATAAAAGCGCTCATCAACGGGGCAAATGCGAGAATTACCAGCACATCGGTGACATTGGCATGTGTAATAGCGTATACAAAACCCAGTTGTGAGGTCGCGGTGAGTGCAATCATACCAAGCAGCCAGTAACGTGCCGGTGCAAGCTGCTCACGGATTGGTCGTCTATCCACCAGCCAGCGGTTATAAAGCAAAATCATCAGGCCGCCAAGCAAGCCGCGCCAGACAGAAATTAACCAGGCATCATCCCCGATAAAACGAATTAACAGGGAGTCCGGTGACAGCAAAAATACACCAAGGATAGCCAGCAGATAACCCTGCAGGGATGATGAAGACATTGGCACCATGCTCATGAAAATGCGAGATTGCCAGCACTATACCCGAACTGATATTCCCGAAGGAAGCAACGTTTACACCCGAAAACCGGCATCCTCACGATAAGGTCGCCACCGATGAGAAAACTGCTGAAATAACCACAATTTTTAACATGACTGATGTGAAATTTCGGGCTATATTGCCCGTCCGGTCTGTCGATGTACCCTGGGGAGGAGTCATGTGTTGGTTTTGTTGTATCGCTGAAAGTAGTCTATTGGGTGTACTATCATGAGTGTTATGAACCCACCACCTGTTATTGACCCTGATGCCCTGATCCGTGGCATTGATAATTTACTGCTAACCTGTATGCAGCTAAAGGCTGAGGAAACCGTGTTGTTGGTTACTGAGCCTGAACATGAACTCATGTATAGCCGGACTATCCCGCATAAGGTTGCAGCGCGTATTCAGAAACTGAATGCAGAGGTGGCGTTGTATGAGCATCCTCTGGTTTCAGGTGTTGGTGATTTTTCGCTTGAATTAGTCGCAAAAATGAAGCGGGTTGATCATGTGCTGTTTTTGAGCCGGATCGGGGATTACTCCCGTTTTATGCCGTTCAGTGACTCAGCGAAAAAAACACAGTGTTACGCATTGGATGAAGCAATGTTTGCTTCGCACTATGCCGGTGCCTGCTATCAGTTAATGACCGGTTTGCACCAAAAGCTGGAAACTGAGTTAATGCAGGCTAAGGAGTGGCGAATTCGTTGCCCTCTGGGGACAGATTTATCCGGTACTTTTTGCTGGCCCAGTCTGCAGGGAGGCGTGGATGAGGACTTTTCACTGAATATGTTTCCGGTGACGACCTTTAAACCGATACCCTGTAATACTGCTCATGGCCGGGTTGCTTTGTCGCGCTGGCTGATGCCCGGTGCAGCAGTTAAAGTCGAACCGGCCCGAATTTACCTGGAGAGCACCGTGATGGCTGAGGTGCAGGATGGTTTGATTGCGGAGTTCACTGGTACGGCAAATGATGTACAGGCAGTCAATGAACATTATGATCGGGTAGCGAATACATTGGGTATTAACCGGAATCGTGTGCATTCCTGGCATGCAGGTTTAAACCCCCACACGTTTTTTACCGGTTGTATTGTAAATGACCTCGATCGTTGGGAAGGTTTGTCATTTGCCAGCCCCCGTTACCTGCACTTGCACACCTGTGGCGACATAGCCCCAAGTGAAATCAGCTGGTCTGTATTTAACCCAACCGTAGAAATTGATGGTGAAACCTGGTGGCAGGATGGCCAGTTAGTTTGGTACAGACGCCCGGATAACATGGAGCTGATACGTCCTGTGGCCGGTGGGGATTGTTTGTTAGAACCCAGCCAGTGTATAAAGGTTTGAATGATTGAGCATTGATCTAACCTCATAGCAAAAGGAATATTAAATGGCCTGTTTTTTCGGGTTTGGTTCGCTGGTTAATACCGGTACACATAAATATGAAATGTTAGCTCCGGCGCGGGTCAATGGCTGGGCACGCACCTGGGTGCATCATGACTGGTATGATCATTCATTACTCAGCGTCACACCTGAGCCAGGTACACACATTCATGGCCTGATGGCCAGAGTACCGGGTGATGACTGGGCTGAGCTGGATTTGCGTGAGAATGGTTATGACCGCTACATGCTGCGAGAAGGTGAGTGGCAGGCTGATACATCGCCAGCTCCCCTGGCTGAAACAGATGTGCAGATGTATAAGCATGCTCATGGCGGCTTTGCAAAACCGGATAAGCCCATTCTCTGGTCGTATCTGGAAACTGTTTTATTTGGTTATTATCAGGTTTTTGGCAGTGCGGGTGTTGAAGCCTTTATGGCAACAACCCGTCACTGGACAGATGTGCTGGATGATCGCAAAGATCCGGTTTATCCCCGCTATGTGCCTGTGGTTGGTGAGATGGCGACTGCTGTGGTTATGCCGCAGATTGAAAGCCAGAATATTGTCATGACGCCACGCCGGTAGTATGGCTGGAGTAGTTGGGCCTGATTTCTTTGGAGGCTTGCTGAACTGCGGAAGTTGATCAAAAGAGGGCAGGTTGAGGGATTGTCGGGCAGAGTAAGAGTACTATTGTGATGACTGAGCCATACTCCGTAAATACCGGGTATGGCTCAGTGTAAAACAGCTGATTACATATTCGGGTAATTAGGCCCGCCACCGCCTTCCGGCGTAACCCAGACAATATTCTGTGTCGGGTCTTTAATATCACAGGTCTTACAGTGCACGCAGTTCTGAGCATTAATCTGTAAACGCTGGCTGCCGTCCTGTTTTTCTTCGTCTTCAACGTATTCATACACCCCTGCCGGGCAGAAACGTTGTTCCGGGCCATCAAATACCGCCAGGTTTGTATTCACCGGTACCGAATCATTTTTCAGGGTCAGGTGAATCGGCTGATCTTCTTCATGATTGGTGTTAGACAAAAATACTGAAGACAGCTTGTCAAAGGTCAGCTCGCCATCCGGTTTTGGATACACAATTGGTGTGGCCTGATCTTTGTTGACCAGCGTTTCATGATCCATATGGCCATGTTTCAGTGTCCATGGGGCTTTGCCGCGGAATAAAACCTGATCAATGCCGGTGTATAGCGTACCCAGCCATAGCCCCCATTTGAATGACGGTCTGACATTGCGTGCTGCTTCCAGTTCAGCATGTACCCAGGAGTTATTGAACTTTTCAGTGAAAGTTGTCAACTCAGCTACTGGTGCATCCGGGCTATCCTGCAGGGCTTCGAATGCTGCTTCGGCAGCCAGCATGCCTGATTTCATTGCTGTGTGTGTGCCCTTGATTTTGGGCATATTTAACGTGCCGGCATCACAACCGGTCAAAACACCACCCGGGAAAGTGAGTTTTGGCAGACACTGCATACCACCTTCATTCAATGCACGCGCACCGTAAGAAATACGACGGCCACCTTTGAAGGTGTCGCGGATTTTCGGATGGGTTTTAAAACGCTGGAATTCTTCAAACGGACTCAGGTAAGGGTTTTTGTAATCCAGGCCCACGACAAAACCGACGGCTACCTGATTATCTTCCAGATGGTATAAGAACGAACCACCATAGGTATCAGGCTTCAGAGGCCAGCCAGCGGTATGCACGACCAGGCCGGGCTGGTGATTTTCAGGAGAGATTTCCCAGAGTTCTTTAATGCCAATGCCGTAGGTTTGCGGCTGTACATGTTTCTCCAGCTCAAAATGCGCCTTGAGTTCTTTGCCCAGATGGCCACGGCAACCTTCAGCAAAGAAGGTATATTTTGCGTGCAGCTCCATTCCCGGTTCGTATTGCGGGCCGGGTGTGCCATCACGCTGAATTCCCATATCGCCGGTTTGAACACCTTTAACACTGCCGTCTTCATTGTAAAGTGTTTTTGCAGCGGTAAAGCCGGGATAAATTTCAACGCCTAATTCTTCAGCCTGTTCGCCTAACCAACGGCAAAAATTACCCAGGCTGATAATGTAATTACCGTGATTATGCATCGCCGGTGGCATGAAGGCTTGCGGTGTGCTGACTGCTCCGGTTTCGCTGAGAAACATAATCTTCTCATCGCCCACCGGCGTATTTAATGGTGCACCTTTCGCTTCCCAATCAGGAATTAACTCATTCAGTGCAGTAGGTTCAAGAATCGCACCTGACAAAATATGTGCGCCAATTTCAGAACCTTTCTCAACTAAGCAAACGGAAATTTCCTGATCATTTTCATTCGCCAGCTGCATCAGGCGAATTGCAGCACTCAGACCGGAGGGGCCGCCTCCGACGATGAGTACATCGAATTCCATCACATCGCGTTCGATTTCTTCTTCCACGGTATTTCTCCGGTTGAATATAGAATTGTCTTTAGAGTAGGCAGTACTGGCAAAGGTTGGCGTGTCTTATGACAGGGACTGGTCAGCAGGAAAGCTGACCAGTCGGAGCGAGAGCATACCCTCGCGTGCCTGTCTGCAAGGGCCGTATTTATGACGTCCCTGACATGAGATACGGCAGCCGTTCTACAGCATGCCATTTAAATGCAGATTTACAACGCCGCTGTCATCTCCGGTACAGCGTCAAATAAGTCAGCTACCAGACCATAATCCGCGACCTGGAAAATAGGTGCATCTTCGTCTTTATTGATAGCAACAATGACTTTCGAGTCTTTCATGCCCGCCAGATGCTGAATGGCACCGGAAATACCGACTGCAACATACAGCTGTGGTGCAACGATCTTACCGGTTTGGCCAACCTGCCAGTCATTGGGTGCAAAACCGGCATCAACTGCTGCACGTGAAGCGCCTACTGCAGCGCCCAGCTTATCTGCCAGTGCTTCAATCAAGGCAAAGTTCTCTTCCGAACCCACACCACGGCCACCGGACACGATAATGTCAGATGATGTCAGTTCAGGGCGATCACTTTCCTGTACTTCATTGCTAACCCAGGCAACCGGAGCATCGCACTCAACGGCGGCAACCGATTCAACGGCAGCACTTCCACCTTCAGCAGCGCTGTCAAAGCTGGCGGTACGGATTGTCATAACTTTTTTCGCATCAGCAGAGCTGACCGTCTGAATAGCGTTGCCTGCGTAGATTGGGCGGACAAATTCATCAGGGCCATTAATACCCATGACTTCAGAAATCACCATGACATCCAACAGCGCCGCAACACGTGGCGCAATGTTCTTACCGGAAGTGGTGGCCGGGAAAACAATATGTTCATAGTTATCTGCCATGCTCATAATCAGTGCAGCCATTGGCTCGGCCATAGCATGCTCATATGATGCATCATCAGCGCATAATACTTTGTTTACGCCTTGCAGGGCAGCCAGTTCATCGGCCGCTCCGCCACAACTGCCTGAAGCGCACAATACATCAACGTCACCCAGCTGTGCTGCAGCGGTTAATGCTTTTGCGCTGGAGTCTTTGTTCAGCTGTCCAGCCAGAACTTCAGCAACTAATAAAACACTCATGACAGCACCTCCGCTTCATTTTTCAGTTTATCCAGCAGTTCAGTAACCGACTCAACCTTGATTCCTGCTTCACGCGCTGGTGGCTCTACCACTGACTTAACGGTCAGGCGCGGACTGACATCGACACCGTAATCTTCCGGCGTTTTAATATCCAGCGGCTTTTTCTTCGCTTTCATGATGTTGGGAAGCTTCACGTAACGCGGCTCGTTCAGACGTAAATCCGCAGTTACAACAGCAGGCATTTTCGCTGTGATGTTTTGCAGACCGTCATCAACTTCGCGGGTGACTTTCAGTGTGTCGCCGTCAACTTCCACCTTAGAGGCGTAAGTAACCTGTGACCAGCCCAGTAACGCTGACAGCATCTGGCCGGTTGCATTCATATCATTGTCGATTGCCTGCTTGCCCAGAATTACCATGCCAGGAGCTTCTTCTTCAGTGACCTTAGCCAGCAGTTTAGCGACTGCCAGCGGCTCAACGTCAACATCAACGCTGTCAGTTGCTTTGATCAGGATGGCACGATCGGCACCCATTGCCAGCGCAGTACGCAGCGTTTCCTGAGCTTTCTCGACACCGATAGAAACAGCAACTACTTCAGATGCGGTTCCGGCTTCTTTGAGGCGGATCGCTTCTTCAATCGCGATTTCGTCGAAGGGATTAATCGACATTTTAACGTTATTCAGTTCAACACCGGACTGATCGCTTTTGACACGTGCTTTCACACTGTAGTCGATCACCCGCTTCACTGGTACGAGTATCTTCATTAAGCCTACCTCTTTGCAATGATTCTGCAGATTACACAGTTTTTCTGCTGGTCTGCGCGTAATTTCCAACGATTTTAAATGCCGGACATGGTATACGCATACGGCACCGTATGGAAGTCTCTTTTTCGTTAATTCAGTGTAAAAAAACACATTAAAAAATGCTGGCCGAAGTGTGATAAATCCACTATGTTATGCCGAACATACGCTGGCGTATGGTAGATTAACATCTAATGTGCTGAATTCACTGTAGGAACTGCTGGCTTTTTCGTTGGCGTAAGGGGTTTTCATGATCATTACCGGAGCATATTTTGGGTAAAGTAGTCACAGACAATGCAAAGCAGCAGCATGAAGTTGTGAAGGATGACTCGCTAAGCAGGTTAAGCCGGGAAGATTGGGTTGCTGCAGCTTTGCATATCTTTGCCTGGAAAGGAATTGATGCTGTGCGGATTGAGCCGCTGGCTCAGAGTCTGAATGTGACTAAAGGCAGTTTTTACTGGCATTTTAAAAACCGGAAGGAGCTACACCAGGCGATTATTGAGCACTGGGGTGAGCGCTGTACGCGTGCGTTGACCGATAGTATTACTAAAAGTACCGATATTATTGATGTTGTACTCAATGTTTTTTGCATGTGGATGCGCGATGAGCCTTTTTCACCGCGTCTGGATGCAGGTATGCGCGACTGGGCGCGGCGTTCTTCCAGTGTCAGAGAAGCGGTTCAACAAGCTGATGCAGCACGTACCAGAACTATTGAACAGGCTTTTGTACAGGCAGGTTACAGTGCTGAGGCGGCCTGCATCCGCGCACGCGCTCTGTATTTTATCCAGATTGGTTATTATGAATCTAATATGGCGGAAAGCCGCATGCAGCGTATTCAAAACTGGCGTGAATATGTGAAGGTTATTACTGGTCTGGAACTAACGCCGGAAAGACTGACTGAGTTTCGTGACCGGAATTTTACGGCTGCTGAACTGTTGATCGAACAAGAGTAAATGTCCAACTCTTGATAGCACATTCAAAAAATATTTAGCTAACAATGGAATAAATTCCATTTCCTGTCGTTATGGGTAATGAGCACGGGACATTTTTCCTGTGTAAGCCATATGCAAAAGTGATCAGATATTTTCCGGCTGCACCTTTTTTCACAGCTGGATTATGTACCTGATAACTTTTGTTATGCACTTAATACAACGACGAGGATGGAATAATGCTGCAAATTTCACATGCCAAAAAAGTTAAACGAAGCTTGGCCACTTGCCTGTTTACACTGATGTTAGGTGCCGGAGTTAGTCAAACAGCTTTCGCAAATGATGTGCTGAAGTCACCGGCAGCACCCGAAGGCGCATCGGTCTATCTTATTTCTCCGGCTGATGGTGATGAAGTGACCAGCCCGGTGACAGTAGTCTTTGGGTTGAAAGGGATGGGGATTGCACCAGCGGGCGTAGAGAAAGAAAAAACCGGTCATCACCACTTATTAGTTGATCAGGAAGAATTGCCCAAGCTGGACGCAGTCATGGGAAATCCGCCCCTGCATTTTGGTGGCGGGCAAACAGAAACCACACTGGAGCTGGAACCGGGTGAACATACTCTGCAGCTGATTCTTGGTAACTACTTACACGTTCCTTTTAATCCAATGTTGTTGTCGGAAAAAATTACGATTACGGTGAAATAATGCCGTAGTGTCCGGAGTTTCAGTTGCCAGAAGCAGGTAAATGAATGAAAACAAACGACAGCGTCAGTCAACAATTGCCGGAATATCTGGATGCTCTCTGGCGTTTTGCCTGGCGTCTGTCGCAAAACCATGACGCTGCTCAGGAATTGACGCAGGGAACCTGCCTGCGGGCACTGGAATACGAGTCAGCTTATCGTGGTGGTAACCTGAAAAGCTGGTTGTTTAAGATTATGCATAATCTCTGGCGTGATGAAGTAAGACATCATATACGCGCAGGGCTAAAGGTGGTCAGTCCGGGCGAAGCGGACATGATTGCTGATCGTGTTGAGAATCCTGAACATCAGGTCTTACTGCGTGAAGTTCAGCAGATGATTAACCGGTTGCCGGAAGCACAGCGTACAGTATTATTGTTAACCGCAGTGGAAGGGTTGAGCTACCGTGAAACTGCTGAATTATTAGATGTACCGCTGGGTACGGTAATGAGTCGCCTGGCAAGGGCAAGGGAAAAGATGGGACAATCGGTACAGCAACAAAATGAACCATCAGTTTCTGTGCAGTCACAGGAATGGTCATGCAAAAGATAACTCCCGAAATACTCCGGGCATGGGCTGATGGCGAATTAAGCCCGGAAAAGCATACAGAAATTAATATATTGCTGGCTAAAGATGAAGAGCTGGCAATTCAGGCTGCGGCATTTGAAGCTTCAAAATTGCCCTATAAAGCGGCGATGAATGTAGATATTCCACCGGTTCCCGCACAATTGGAAACTCAGGTTTTACAGTGGAGCCGTATTGCTGATACAACAAAACAGTCGGCGGAAGCTATCAAAGTACCTGTGGGGAAAGTATCCGGCATAAAGCGTCTATACCGCCTGGCACTGGCAGCTTCTGTATTACTGTTTGTGATTTCCGGCTTAGGGGCGATATGGTATAAGCCGGTTAATCGTTCAGTGTCAGACTGGACGCAGGCGATTGTAAACTATCAGAATTTTTATGTGGCAGAGACAGTTGGACACATTGTTGGTGACCGGACGACTGCAGCAAAGAAACTGGAACAACTCAAACAGCGTTACCCGGCTTTTCCGGGCATTCCTCCTGAACTGGAAGAGCTGGGTTACGCTTTTAAGCGCCTGCAACGTCTGGATTTTAATAATCAGCCGGTATTGCAAATGGTGTTTTATAAAGACGGTAAACGTCCTCTGGCGATCTGTCTGATGCCGGAGCATCAGGAAGCTGTTGTCAGCCAGTTTTCAGAACATGAGTTACTGAACAGTTATGTCTGGCAGAGCAAAGGGTTACGCGCGATCGTGGTGGCGGAGGAAGAGGCCGCACAACTAAAAGCGATTGCAGAACGCGTGGATGCAATAGATTCAAAAGGCTAAGCTGTTGAGCCATTTTTTTATGAGGTTAATTGGCAGGCTGGCAGGCGATATGCTCAGGATGACGGACGCTGACCAATGCGAAGCTCGCGTTCACGTAATTCGATACGCCGCACTTTGCCAGTCGTCGTCATTGGTAGTTCATCAATAAATTCGACTTCGCGCGGGTATTCATGGGCAGCAAGCCTGATTTTCACATGACGTTTGATGTCTTCGGCCAGTTCATTGCCGACTGACTCGCCGGGTCTGGCAATAATATAGGCCTTGACAATTTCTCCACGCAGCTCATCAGGTTTACCCACAACTGCAACCTGTTGCACCGCCGGGTGCGTCAGGATGACATCCTCAATTTCACCGGGGCCAATCCGATGGCCGGATGAATTAATCACATCGTCATTGCGGCCAATAAACCAGATATAACCATCACGGTCTTTATAACCGGCATCACCGGTGCGCCACCATTTTCCGGTAATTTTAGCTGCTGTTGCATCCGGTTTATTCCAGTAGCCAAGAAACCAGACGGGGTCGTCAATATGAGCCGCCAATTCACCTAAAATACCCGGTGGTAAAATATTACCTTCCTCGTCAATCGCCTCAACCCGGTGTCCGGGGTAGGCTTTTCCCATACTGCCGGGGCGGGTCGGCATTAGTGCAGAGCAACTGCCAGCGAGGTAGTTAAATTCAGTTTGCCCCCACATTTCATTGATTTCGACTCCCAGTACTTCTTTACCCCATTGATACAGCTCTGCACCCATAGCCTCACCGGCGGACATAATGCTACGCAGATTTAGCTGGTAACGGGTCGGGATATCGTTGATCTGCCTGATGAGTTTGAGCGCGGTGGGGGGGATAAAGGCGTTACGAACCTGATATTTTTCCATCAGTTCACAGGCTTTTTCGGCATCAAATTTACCGCCTTCATAAGCCAGTATCGGTTTGCCGTAATACCAGCTCGGAATCAGTCCATCAATCAGGCCACCTGTCCATGCCCAGTCCGCAGGTGTCCAGAAAACATCGCCTTCCTGAGGGAAGAAGTTTTGCGAAAGTTCAAAGCCGGTTAAGTTGCCGTAGATGCAGCGATGCGCAACGACTGCGCCCTTAGGCGGGCCGGTGGTGCCGGAGGTGTAAATCAATAATGCCGGTGTATTACAGTCTGTAGTGGGTATTGCATACTCAGCATCTCCCCGTTCAATCCATTGCCAGAAGTTATCAGGACTGTCATCACCATCAACATTTAACACAGTTTCCAGTTCAGGCAGGTCATTACGCAGGGATTCGATCAGTTCTAAATGAGCGGAATCCGTAATCACCATCTTAGCGCCACTGTCCCGTAACCGGTAGAGCAGGGCATCAATCCCAAATAATCCGGACAGGGGAACGGCAATAGCCAGGCGTTTATAAATTGCCAGATGTGCTAAACCGGTTTCAATACGTTGTGGCAGGACAATAGCTACCCGGTCACCCTGATTAATCCCCTGACGGGCAAAGCTGTTTGCCAGCTGGTTTGACAGTTGTTTTATCTGGCCGAAAGTATAGCGGGCAGTATCACCGGCTTCATTTTCATAGAACAGTGCGGTCTGTTCCGCTAAATTATTATGGCGGTCACAAATCATGTCGGCAATATTGAACGTTTCCGGTACCTGCCACTGGAATTCAGCGCACACGTTATCAAAATCACCGGCCTTCGGATCTATCAGGGGTTGGATACTCATACCGGTGATTATAAACCGATAGAGAACATAGTTTCGAGGTCATGTTTGGAAAATGCTTTAAATGCCAGCATAGTTTCAGTTTGGGTAATTGCATCGATTCCCCGGAGGTGAGTCGTGACCAGATTAGCCAGGGCATCATTATCCTGCACGCGGATAATCGCAATCAGGTCATAATTCCCGCTTACTGAGTAGACTTCGGATACGCCTTCCATGCCTGCAATTTGCTCCGCGACTTCGTTTACACTGCCGCGTTCGGTGTTGATGAGTACGATTGATGTGACCATATAGCCTCCTGGTATTAGCGCCCGGACAGATTAGGATTTTTACAGCGGGCCTGCATTATAATACTGCAAGTTAGCACCATTCAGGAGGGGCGGCAATTGCTGTTTTATGCTCCGGTGAGATGTGTTGTGCCAAAGATTAATTGGAGTTGGCAGATGGCTAACCTACCTCAAACGAAGTCACACCAAAAGTGCGTTTCAGTTGGATATCCGGTGCTGTACCGGTATACATCCTGGCTGTTTCAAAAGCGGGATGCATATTGTGGTGTTCAGCCAGTGCAACGGCTGCAGTGTTTACTGCAGGTACATCAAGAAAGAAAGCTTCACCGGCTGTGACTTTTGCCTGTAAAGCCATAAACAGTGTCTCAGCAATCTCTGCGTTATCAGCAAACAATGGCCCGATTTTATACCCGGAGCGGCAACGCCGGATTACCCCGTAACCGGTGAGTTTATCTCCATCGAGAAAGCCGATGGCCTGGCTTTCCGGCTGGCTAACCCAGGATTGGATCAGTATACGGCGGTCATCAGGGAAAAAGGGGTGGTCGTAAGCATAAATTTGGTCGGGTGTTAGTTCGGATAACCCGATTAATTGCTCGTGCCCGGAGAACGTTTGGCCGGTGACTCCTTCATACCGGATATTGCTATAAGCGAGGGTAAAGCCGGATTTGCGGTAGTTATCCTGTTGAGCTATGACGCCATCAAGGCCAATATTTCGCCCTTTTAACCGCGCCATGGCCGCGTTCCATATCTGTATGCCATAGCCCTGACCACGATAAGCCTCAGCGACGATATAAAACCCAATGAAGCCAAAAGTTTGTCCGTATTTCACGGCAGAAATGCTGGCTATGGGCTTGTCGTCGAGATAGCCAAGCAAAAAACTCTCCGGGTCAGCAGCATAATAGCATTCTGCATCATATAAACCGGGATTCCAGCCTTCGCCCGCAGCCCAGTCAACTGCAATATCGATTTCAGCCCGGCTTGCTGTTTTAATTTCGAATATTTTATCCATCATCGTTTCCCATTTCTTCCGGCATATCGGTTGCGTGGCGAAAATCAACCCCGTAACTGCTATCCCTGACAGCGACGTAATATCAGGGAATTATGCAGTATTCCCGGCAAACTCCCAAGTCAGCGTGCTAATGAAATGCTCAGCCAGATTCCGGACAGTGTAATCAACATGCCAGCCGGGCCGAGCCAGGGCATGTATCCGGCGGCGAGAATGACACCACCAATCGCAGCTCCCAGTCCCTGGCCGATATACATGCCGGATGTGCTTAGTGCCATGGTTGCTGAAGCCAGTTCAGGAGCGGTGTTGATTTGCCGGGTTTGTTGAGTGGAGTGCACTGCAATAAACACCATCCCCCAGGGCGCCAGCAGTAACATACTCAGCCAGAAGCTGTTAACGAAGGCAAAACATGCCAGTGGTACAGCAATCATTAACATGCAGAGATTGACTACCCGCTCTGCACCGAGGCGATCAATAAACTGACTGATTAGCAGGCTGCCAGCCATGCCCCACAGCCCGAGCCAGACCAGCACCGTGCTGAATTCTTCAATGCTTAGCCCAACCTGATCACGCATGACCGGTGCCATATAAGCGAATAAGACAAATTGTCCGGCTGAATAAAGCACTGTAACCATTGCTCCGCGTAAAAGAGCGGGGTGTTGCCAGAGTGCGATCCAGTCGGCTTTTTTCAATGCGGGGGGCTGCATACCGGACGGTAGTTTTAACCATAACCATGCTGCACTGATGAGGGCTAAAACGGCAACCAGTAGCACTGCCGGTTGCCAGCCATAATGACCACTGATCCAGGCAGATAGCGGCACACCAATCACCATTGCCATGCCCCAGCCTAACATAACCAGGGTAATGGCTTTGCCGCGCTGTCCCACCGGAACCAGCATGCCCGCACAAACTGCGGTTTGTGCCGTGAAAATAGCAGGAGCAAGAACGGTAAGCATGCGTACCGGCCACAGGGTTTCAAAGCTGGGCATCAGGGTGCTAAAAGCCAATAAAGCTGCATACCAGAGCATCGATAGGGTCAGTAGCTTACGCCGGTCGAAAGCACCAATAAAGGTTGCAAGAAACGGGGCAGACACACACATGCTGATTGATCCGGCGGTAATGATTTGCCCGGCTTTAGCTGTTGATATATCCAGTGAGCTGGCCAGGTCGTTCAACGCGCCAAAAACTACCAGGACTCCGGAGCCAATCACCAGATTGCCAAATAACAAAGCCCATAGCGCAGCGGGAAGGGCAGTTTTGGTGTTTATGCTGGTTTGTTTATTGACAGCGCTTGTGGCAGTAGTCATTCAGGTTCCTTACATGTCGACAGCCAGTGTTTGGTGTCGCGCGCAATATACTCCTGAACGATCAGTGCGGGCCAGTAATTTTCGGCTTGGTTATTGAGAAGACAAGGTCAGGCTTTGATGCCTTATTTTTCTGTGTTCTGATATGAAATGACGGATAAAAACCGTATTGGCAACTCAATCAGGTCTTTTGGCCCGTGTGGTGCATCAGCGTCAAAGGATAAACTGTCACCAGGTTGCATCAGGTATAACTGATCACCATGCAAATAACTCATTTTCCCCTCCAGCATATAAAGAAACTCCAGGCCTTTATGCTGAAAAGTAGGGAAAACATCGGACTCTTCTGTCAGGGTGAGTAAGTACGGCTCAACCACCATATTGCCTTCTACTCCACCGGTATGGCCGAGCAGGTTATACTGGTGTCCGGCACGGGTGCCACGGCGTTCAATTTCCAGCCCTTCGCCCGCTGCAACAAACACCGCCTCGCGCTCCTGTTCAAAGCGCTGGAAGAAATTGGTAATAGGAACACCAAGCGCAATGGATAATTGTTGCAGGCTGGTAAGGGAGGGTGAAGTCATCCCATTTTCGATTTTAGACAGCATGCCGAGTGAAATGCCCGCAGTCGCAGCGAGATCTGCCACCGTGATACCGAGGCGTTTGCGGAAGAAGCGAATTTGATGGCCAATAGCAACTTCGAGTTTATTCTCCTTTTTTTCGCGTAAAGCGTGTGGGTCTTGTTGCAGGGTGTATTTGGTGTTCATGAAAATTTTCCTCTCATGAAAATAGTATTCCCCATAGTTGAATTGAATGCAAGGCAATGTTAGTCTCAAACGAATCTGGGACTGTCGACGAGGCAGCTTTCATAAACCCTTCACTATCACAGGATACCCATTATGTGCGGCATTGTTGGCCTGTTTATTAAAGATAAAACGCTCGAACCCGAGCTGGGCAGTATGTTGAGCGACATGCTGATTACCATGACTGATCGCGGGCCGGATAGCGCCGGTTTTGCGGTGTATGGTGCGCCGGGTGAAATGAAAATCACGGTGCAATCGACCAATCCTGAGTCAGATTTTGCTGATCTGGCTGGTGATATTAAAAGTGCTTGTGATGTTAACTGTGAAGTGACGCTGAAAGATACGCATGCTGTGTTACAAGTGGCGAGTGATCAGGCAGAAACTGTTCGCACAGCACTCAGTGAAATGGGCGATTCAATTCGGGTCATGAGTGCCGGTGAGGCGATTGAAATCTATAAAGAAGTCGGTTTGCCGGCTGAGGTGAGTGAGCGCTTTGATCTTACCCAAATGAGCGGTAGTCATGCGATTGGCCATACCCGCATGGCGACAGAATCTGCGGTGACCACCATGGGCGCGCATCCATTTTCGACCGGAGCGGATCAGTGCCTGGTGCATAACGGCTCTTTGTC
>JBMZDK010000045.1:0-19721 GCA_049614265.1 Thiolinea sp. | reverse complement strand
TAAAGAGCTCGTAGGTAAAACAGCTGTAATTCCGCATGCTGAAGAAGTTTTGCTATACGAAAGCATGAATATGAGGGCTAGGCCAGTAAAATTAATGGTAAATTCTGATTACGTAAACATTTTTTTGATGTCGAGAATGGCTAAGGGATATATTGCATCTTTTGCTAAGGAAGCAATCGGCCAAGCATCTATTAATCAAGGGCAGATTAGTTCGATTATTATACCCCTGCCTCCATTTTACGAAAAAGAGCGCATTTTCCAGCAAGTAAGGCATTTGAATTCTATTTGCGATCAACTAAAAACCAACCTAACCCAAGCCCAACAAACCCAACTCCAACTCACCGACACACTGGTCGAACAGGCGTTATAAAACATACAAAAGCCTGCTGCAACAACGGCTTCAGAGGAAAACAGGCAAATTTCCAACCCTGAACCGTCAACCGGGAAAACCACACTAAAACGGGCGATTCTGGCTAAAAAACAACCGTTTATCGGTTATTAATTAACCAATACATTAAACAGTTTATATTAGTTACAGATTTCATAGTCACTGGCTTGCAGCAAACACCCTGCAAACAGTTACACGCTACAAATGGCTAGTCCTCTTTACTAGCAATCTTTTGCCCGGTTTTGCCGGGCATTTTTTATTCCACAACCGGCAGGTAGTAGGCACGCTGCAATTGTCTGGTAATTAACTGCCCGTTACGGCGTATGGTTAATTCGGCATTCTGTCGCCGACTGAGCAATTGCCAGATACTATGCGCACTATCCGTACCCGGTCGTTGACCACCCACTGCAACGATTTGATCCCCTCTTCGTAAACCCGCGATTGCCGCCGAACTCTGGTCATTGATCACCGACACCCGGTTATCCGGTGATAATAAAAACCCAAAGTCTCCCGGTAAGCTGGCAGGCTGTTGATTGAATGCCTGCAGGAATAAACGCTGACGGGGGAAATCAAAGATAATCTCCTGCCGCGAAAGAATCATATTCCCTAAACTGCCGTCTGCTCCGGCTAAATGATGATTTCTAAGCGGTAGAGAAACCGGAACATTACGAAATTGGCGCTGCCCCAGCCTCAGTTGAGGTAGCAAGGCCAGTTGAGTCGGAATCATTCCGCCTAAATCCGCGACTTCAACAAAATGCAGCGGCTTGTCCCGGTTTGCCAGCGGTAAAGAAGGCAAGATGACTAAGGCGGTAGCATTACCGGTATCCAGAATAAAATTTCCCTGGCGGTTATTACCCAACGCTAAACGGGCAATCGGCACCCCCCGGCTCAGGTCAAAAGGTATTCCCCCTGCCCTCAAACCGGAAGCAGTATCAGAAAAACGTACGGTGCGGCCACGGAAATCCAGGGCCATCACCAGATTTACCAGGGCGGGCATCCCAAGCACGCCGTCAATTTTATAACCGTGATGTGCTGATAAACCTGACAGATCTATTGCACTGGCACTTTGTCCATCCAGCTTCAGCTGGCCGATCTGTAAAACCGGTAGCTGGTGATGCGTACTCAGCTGACGACCGCCAATGGTCGCCACATCGCTGCTGCCGACAACCCGTAGTTGCGCCCGCTGAACCAGATCACTGGCGACCAGATTATGTGAAGACCCGGTATCAATCAGCCACCACCCCACAGTCGGGCCAAGCTTCACTTTCACCAGCGGCAATACCCCCATATCAACCGTATGCAGGGCATGCATGCGTACGACCGTCGCCTTATCTCCGGCTTTATAACTGGGTATCTCCGGCACCGGAATACGGCTACAGGCTGTCAGCCAGAGTAAGCTGAACACGATTAAAATCCGTTTATGCAATTATTTTACCCTTATTGTTGTGAATCAGATGGTGCAGGCAAATGAAGCTCATGGTTCGCGATTGACGGTATAACGATCACCCCGGTCATTTTCGATGATATAGTGATCCCGGTTAGTCTCCAGTATTTTCCCGCCGGTTACCGAGATAGACTGGCGAAAACTCTGCTCCCGTATTGCCCGTGACATGGAATCTCCAACCTCACGATAGGCCTGTAAGGTATTATTATAAATCGTCTGGTTGACCTGTAATTGCTGTAATAAAAGCCCGGTCATGATTTGCTGTTGCAGGGCTTTTTGCTGGTTCTCTAATTGAATCACCTGATCCAGTCGCCCAAACAGAGGCTGTAATGCCTGCCAGATATCGCCTGTTTGCTGATATTCTTTTTTCATTAATACCGACAGTTCACGCTGTTCTGTTTCTGACAGCTTATGCCAGAACTCCTGACTCCGCAGTAAATAAATACTTTCCGCAAGCGGCTGCTGAGGGTTTTTACGATTAATAAAGCGGCTAAGTAACCGTTGTCGTTCTGCTTCCTGAAAACCCGCAGAAAAATCATGCCCCAGCTGTAGCTGGTCAGAAAAGAAAGCCAGTGCTTTTAAACTATCCTGCCATTCACTATGACTCAGTAACACCTGATTTTGTTCATCTATCGCCAGCACCGGGTTACTGTGCAGCGCAATATCCATTAAGTCGCTCTCCCACTGTTTGGACAATGAATGCTCGCGAAAGAGAAAATAGTACTGCTGATACAACTGCCGCCGGTATTGCTCCTGTGTTGAAAGCGCTTGTGGCAGTAACACATGAGGGAAGACATGATCCAGAAAATTCGCATAGGCCTTGCTTGCCTGCTGCGGGGCATGCCGGAAATCAGCCAGAAACCACTGATACAAGCCTTCTTTACCGGTCTGGGATATCTCAGCCTGCCCCAGAAACGCGGTGACCAGCTGTACCGCCTGCCAAAGTGGCTGAGATACAAAATAGCCATCCTGCTGTAATAACAAGGGATCTTTTTTAGCCAGCAACAGCTGTTCCTGATCATTTTTAATGATCGGTGGGTTATAGCGCCTGATAACATCGAGCAGTGTTGCCTGGTCTTGCTGATAACGGGGAAAACGCCATTTAAAAAGCATTTTCCGATACAGATGATGCCAGATTAATGCCTGTAAATCGGTATCGTTATGCTTTGCTGCTAATTGTAAATAACGGTCATAGTGACTAAATGCACTCAATACACCGGGCAGCCCTTTTTCCTGCTGAAATAACTGCGTTGCCCAGTCCTGCAACCCTTGTTTCTCGGCATCGCTAAAAGCCTGCTGCGCAATGCTTTCACCCGCCCGGATCATGTTTTCAACCTGAATGCTTGTTAGCTGATAACCTTCACGTTCAGCCAGTACATCAGCGCTGGTACTGCATGGCAATACCAGTATTAATAGCAGGAAAATCCCCTTTTGCCACCAGCTTTTAAAAGCCTGCCCACGGCACAACGCATGCATCATAATTTCATCCCTGTTTAAGCTGCTTAACTCATTCAGACACCGAATAGACGCCGTTGACACAAAAAGCGAGAAATATATAGCTTGCTGGTAGCAAAAAGACGATCTGAACAGGGAAGAATAATAAACAATGGCATTTATAGCGCAGCATTACATGCTAAGCTGCTATATGTCGGGGCATAGCAGCCTTGCATGCGAAGTGTGTCTGTAAAATGAAAAAAAAATTCATACTGCTGATGATGATTTGTCTGAGCGGCCTGCTTTTATCGCTAACAGGCTGTCAGGATGTATTGTCTGATAAAACACCTCCAACAGCTAAAGCCGGTATTTTAAACCTTGCGGATTGGGATTTTGAAAACGACGGCCCTGTTGAGCTGTCTGGTGAATGGCATTTCTACTGGCAACAGTTCCTGGAACCTAACGCGGCAGAGTTTTCAGCAACGCAGGCTGTGCCTGACACAATCCCGATGCACGGCAGCTGGAACGGGCACGTTGTCAATTCACAAACGCTCAATGGCAATGGCTTCGCCACCTATCGCCTGTTAATCAGACACAGTCCGCGACAACAGCGCCATGCACTTAAGCTGTTGAATATGAGCTCTGCTTATAAGTTATGGATTAATGGCAAAGTCAGTGCTCATAATGGTGAGGTTGCTGATAACAAAGAAGACATGACGCCGCAATATAAACCCATGGTTGCAGCTTTTGACATGCGGGGAACGGAGACAGAGCTGATATTACAGGTTTCAAATTTTCATCACCGTAAAGGCGGTGCCTGGAACCCGCTGAAACTCGGCACAGAAGCGCAAATCCGCAAACAACAACGCTATCGGGACTTTTTTGATATGTTCCTGCTTGGCGTGATGTTTATTATGGCTGTTTATCACTTTGGCCTTTACGCCCTGCGCCGCAAAGACCCGTCAACGCTCTACTTCGGCCTGTTTTGTCTGGTGATTGGGCTGCGTTCCCTGCTCTATCGTGAAATGGCTGTGCACATGTTCGTGCCTGACCTTAACTGGGAATTTATATCAGCAGCCCGCTATATCCTGACCTTCGCCAGCATACCGGTTTTTGTATTGTTTATCCGTAGCTTATACCCGCTGGAAACGCGCAATAAAATCCCTGAAGTGTTAATTGCCATTGCTTTATGTTTAATGGCTGTCGTGATTCTTTTCCCGCTCCATATCTATTCTTACACCATGAGCGTGCATCAGGTCATTTCCATTCTACTCGGTATTTATGCGCTCTTCGTCTTAATCAAGGCGATTAAAAACGGTCACCCCGATGCACGCTGGTTCCTGCTGGGTTTCCTTGCGCTTTATCTGATCGTCATTAATGACATCCTCTCTGATAAAGGGCTTATCAGCACGGTTTTACTGCTTCCGCTCGGTTTATTCATTTTTATTTTCTCCCAGGCCTTTGTCTTATCGCTACGCTTTTCACGTTCTTTTGAACGGGTCGAACACCTGACGCAGGCTTATGAACGTTTTGTGCCCAATAACTTTCTGGAACACCTGCAAAAAGATGACATCATTAATGTGCAGCTGGGTGACCATACCCAGCGCACCATGACCATTTTGTTTTCTGATATCCGGGCCTTCACCACCATGTCAGAAGCCATGACCCCAAGAGAAAATTTCAACTTTCTTAACGCCTACCTCGAACGCATGGAACCCCTGATTACCCAAAGTGATGGTTTCATTGATAAATACATCGGCGATGAGATTATGGCTTTATTCGAAAAAACGCCGGATGATGCTGTGCAGGCTGGCATTGCGATGCTGCAAACGTTAGAAGAATATAATCAAAGCCGGGCAAATTCCGGCTATGAACCGATCCATATCGGCATCGGCATTAATACCGGTGACCTGATGCTGGGTATTATTGGGGGCCGTAACCGTATGGATGGCACAGTGATCAGTGATGCGGTGAATCTAGCCTCACGGGTGGAAAAGCTGACCAAGACCTACAAAACGCCACTGCTGATTTCAGAAGATACTTACAACAATCTCAGCAATCCCAAACAACACTATATCCGGGCTATCGATCAGGTCACTGTACGTGGCAAAACCAGCGCGATCACGATTTATGAGGTCTATGACAATGACCCGGTCGCCGTGCGGGAAAGCAAATATGCCAACCGGGAGAATTTTGCCCTGGCCCTCAAATTATTTACACGACAGGATTTGACCGGCGCCATGAAATTACTGCAGAAGTGCCGGCAGGCCACGCCGGAAGACCATGTTGTACAGATCTATATCCGGCGTATTGAAAGCATGGAAGGTAAACACTAAGGTGGGGTTCTGCAATCTGTGGCAAGCCACCGATTGCTTCATCCAGTCAGGCTAATGGCTAATTCAACAGCACCTGATAAGGCTTCACCGTACCACCACAGCCGCTATAACACTGATTGTATGCAACACCACACTGATTTTGCTGCACACAGGTCTTAGCCGCAATCGCCGCCGTTACTCCCTGAAGAGTTGGTCTGCGTGGTGCTTTTCCCGGATACACCGGCTTGTCCAGCCAGAAAGCGCTCCGCCAGCGGGGTAAACGCCGGTTACAGTCATGCTCATAACCCGGTTTTTTAATACCCCGGCGACAATCCCGCGCCAACTCATGCATCAGGGAGTAATCATGGCGTCGTAGTTCATACAACCGTAAATCCCGCTGATACCGCTCGATCCTTACCTCCCAAACCGCGATTGCTTTTTCATACGCGGCCACCCTGCCCGGCATTTCCCGGCGTGCCTGCTGTCTCGCGCTTTGTAAACACTGGCCGGAGGCAACAGAAAACCGCTGCTGACATTGGTGACGCTGTGCACTGCAGCGCTGAATACAGGAAACACCATTATTCCCGCCAGGTGGCGTATAAGCATAACGGGTCTGGTATTTTTGCGGGGCACATGCACTCAGTAACAACACGAGCAGGGCAAGATAAAATGGTTTCATACTGGCACTCCTAAACATATTGACCAGGCACATGGTAAAACTGTCAACAGATAAAGGCTGATAGAGGAAGATTCTGAACTCAGCCCTCTCTGATTTTTACGCCTGTGCTTATAAGATAAGAGTGAAACCAGCGCCTAAATGTTCATTTATGGAGTTAATATCAGCAAAACATCGTGTATTAGCTGATTAATCCATCAATCTTACCGCCGCTCTTCGTCAGCAAAAGACAAACCGGGCATGTATCAGATGAAATGCAAAGCAGCATCCTCACTCACTCTCCCGTAAAATTTCCAGAAACGCCTGCACTTTAGCCGTACGATGCAGGCTGCTGTGCGTCACCAGCCAGTGATTCACCTCCCATCCGGCTTCAGGAATATCCACCTTAACCAGTTCAGGGTGTTGCTCAGCATCCTGCGTCGACATAAAACCGATACCAATCCCACCCAGCAGAGCGCGCTGCATGACCGGCTGGCTATTACTGCGAAACACAATATTGTCAACCGGCACATGCTGATGCATCCAGTGCTCGAAGGGCGCAGGAGAGTTCAGGTTATCGAAACCAATAAAAGTATGATCAGCAAAGTCCGCGACTGAGACCGGCTTTCCCTGCCTGGCGATATAACCCTGATGAGCATACAATCCCAGTTGATAACTGCTAAACAAGCGTACAATATTATCGGGCTGCTCAGGTTTAGCACCGGTGCGTAAGGCAATATGTGCTTCACCATACTCCAGCCGGAACAGCTTGCTGCTAATCAGATACCGCACAGTTACTTTTGGATGCCTCAGCTGAAATTCACTCAGCGCAGGCATTAAAAGCGGCGAGGCAATTTCCAGTGACGTCACAATAAAATCACCGCTGAGTTCAGCTGCACGGCCACGGGTGCGCAGGAATAACTGGCTGAATTGTTCATCGGTGGTCTGCGCCACCCGCATTAAATCAAAACCGGCTTCTGTCGGCTCATAACCACGCGCATGACGCTGAAACAACTTCTCACCAAACTCAGCTTCCAGCGCATCAATATGCCGCAATACCGTTGCCCGGTGCACACCCAACGCATCGGCAGCGGCACTAACGGTACCCAGCCGTGCTACCTGATACGCTGTTTTAATTTCTGTCCATTTATCCATTGCCTGATCCAAAGCCTTATGTGCGAATCTGCACATCATGTGCGAAATTCATAACATCGCATATATTTTTGCAACAAACTATAGTGAACTCAATCCATTGATAAAATTCTGAAGGAACAAGAATGAATATTCTCGCTTTTGCCGCCAGTAACAGCAGCCAGTCAATCAACAGACAGCTGGTGAATCATGCTGCTGCGGTCTACAAAGAAGAAATCAACCCGGCGGCGAACATTGAGCTGCTGGATATTAACGATTATGAAATGCCACTGTACAGCAGCGATCGTGAACAAGCCGCAGACATTCCGGAACAGGCACAGCAGTTTTTAGCCAAAATTGCCGCAGCAGATGCGCTTTTGATTTCGTACGCAGAACATAATGGCTTTTACACTGCCGCTTATAAAAACCTGTTTGACTGGGCATCACGCATTGATAGCAAAGTCTATCAGGGGAAACCCATGGTGATTTTTGCAACCTCTCCCGGAG
The DNA here is from genome assembly GCA_049614265.1 of Thiolinea sp. Taxonomy (GTDB): domain Bacteria; phylum Pseudomonadota; class Gammaproteobacteria; order Thiotrichales; family Thiotrichaceae; genus Thiolinea. Next base: position 11,847 of record JBMZDK010000045.1, on the reverse strand, counting down.
CGCGTGGTGGCAGTAACGTACTGGAGGCAGCTCAAAAATCTGCACCATTTTTTGGCGCAGACCTGCGTGCAGCTATGTCAGTTCCCAAGTTTTACGATAACTTTAATCCGGAAGCCGGTGAACTGAGCGATGAAAATTTGCAGACACAGTTACGCACTGCATTAAATGCGCTAACTGCTTAACGAACGGTATGGATACCGAGTGACAATGGCCGGGGTTTAGAAATCCCCGGTCGCTGCGCGCTGCATAATATCAGTGATGATTTCCTGCACCCTTACCGCCTCAGCATGCAGCTCCGGCGGTAAGGTTTTACCACCATAAATCATCATATCCATATTCAGCGAGTACAGGTTGTAGTTGCCTTCTTTATCTTCAACCAGTGCAATCCGGCAAGGCAGGTAAGCAGAAAACGCATCACTATAGGCCACCATCTTCATGGCGGTTTGTGGATTACAGTACTGATAGATTTTCAGGAAGCGCTGTTTCTCACCGGTTTCCAGTTCCACTTGCTGGGACAATGGCAGCTCACCGACTGATTTAATATTGTGCTCATTGGCAACAAAGCGCATGGTTTCTTCGGCATCTTCCGGCGTCACACCTTCAGATAAAGGGTATTTCACCACCGTGGCATCTGCGCTGGTACCGGTTTCTTTCAGTTTCTGCCACATCGCTTTGTAAACCTCGCCCGCTTTAGGGTCCAGTTCCTCCAGTGCGGCAATATCGTTTTTCAGTTCACCAACCTGCCCAAACATATCGCCAAACTGTGTATAAGCATATCCACCGGCCAGAATCGCCAGTAAACCAATCACCGCCAAGATATTGCGAATCACATTCATACTATTTTTCCCTCTCCTTTGTGACAATCCATCTCATTGTCATGACACAAATCAGTTCAGCGAACTGAATTGTGCCTGATAAAACGTTTTTCCAGACTGATACAGCCCAGCGGAATGACAATCAGCGTAAACAGTGTTGCGACGCCTGCTCCAAATAACAAAGATACCGCCATACCCTGGAAAATCGGATCGCTGATAATGGCAAATGCACCCGCCATCAAAGTCAGCGATGTAATCAGAATCGGACGTAGACGGGTCTGTGCGGCATTGACCGCAGCTTCACGAATATCTTTCCCAGCGGCAGTTTCTATTTTGACAAACTCCACCAGCAGTATAGACACCCGCACCACGATCCCCCCGAGCGCAATCATGCCGATCATTGAGGTTGCGGTGAACTCTGCGCCCATAATCCAGTGACCGGGAATAATTCCGATCAGCGTCAGGGGAATTGGCGACATAATTAAACCGGCGATGGCGTAATCCTTAAACTCCAGAACAATCAGGGTATAAATCAGCAGCAGTGCTGCCATGAACGCCGCCCCCATATCACGGAAAGTCTCATAGGTCACTGTCCATTCACCGGCCCACTCAAACCCGGACACCCGGTCGGTCTCCGGCGCACCCAATAAGCCCATTGGCATACCGGACATCTGAATACCGTCTGGTGTCGTGTATTGTTCCAGCTTGCTTTCGACATCAAACATGCCATAAATCGGCGCGCCCAGACGTCCCTGCATCTCACCGGTTACATACTCAACACCCCGCAGATCTTTACGGAAAATCACCGGATCTTCCTCAGCCTGCACAAACTTACCCAGCTCACCCAATGGAATACTCTTACCTTCTGCATTCATGATCGGCAGTGTCAGCATCCGCTCCAGCCTTGAGCGGGCGGCCAGTGGTGCCTGTAAAACAATATAAGTAGGTTCCAGCAACGCACCACGCTTCACATCACCCAACCGGTAATCTCCCATCATCATATCCAGATTACGGTTGATGGTTGCCGTGGTAATGCCATTACGAATCGCTTTCTCATTATTGATTTCAAAACGCCAGTATTGATGCGCCTCACTCAGGTAATTATCGACATCAACAATCCCTTCCACCTCATCAAAAATCCGGGTCATATCGCGTGCTACCTGACGCCGTGTTTCTGCATCCGGCCCATAGATTTCAGTCACAACGGTTTGTAACACCGGTGGCCCCGGTGGCATTTCCACCACCTGGATCTTTGCGCCTAATTCACTGGCAACAGGCTGCAGTAACTTACGTGCGGCCACTGAAATTTCATGGCTGCTGCGCTTGCGTTGTTCTTTATCCAGCAGCATGACCTGAATATCAGCCTGGTGAGGTTCCTGACGCAGATAATAATGACGCACCAGACCATTGAAATTGAAGGGTGACGCTGTGCCATTATAGGTTTGCAGCTGAGTGACTTCCGGAATTTGCCGGAGTGTTTCTGCCATCCGCGCGGCAACATTCGCTGTCTCCGGTAGCGCTGTCCCCTCCGGCATATTAATGACAACATTAAACTCAGACTTATTATCAAATGGCAGCATTTTTACCGCGACATGCTGACTGTAGAACAGCACGCAAACCAGAGCAGTCAGTGCGATCACCCCAATCAGAAAAATTTTGCCATATAGCCGGTTATTAATCAGTGGGTTGATAACCGGACGAAAGATTTTGCCCATGGTTTTCTGTGAACGGCGTTCACGACGTTCAGCAGCCCGGAAAGCATCCACACTGCCGGGACGTACCCGCATTGCAAACCACGGTGTAAAGATAAACGCCGCCAGCAGGGAAAAGAACATCGCCGCCGCACCCAGCACCGGAATCGGTAGCATGTACGGCCCCATCATCCCACGCACTACACCCATCGGTAATAACGCAGCAATAATTGTGAGGGTCGCCAGAATCGTCGGATTACCCACTTCGCGCACGGCATCCACAGCAACCTTGAGTGATGTTTGACCGGCTTCCATCCAGCGGCGGAAGATATTTTCCACCACCACGGTTGCATCATCGACCAGAATGCCAATCGAGAAAATCAGCGCGAATAAACTCACCCGGTCAATGGTGTAATCCATTACCCAGGCAGCAAAAACAGTGACCAGAATCACAATCGGAATAACGGTGACTACGACAAAAGCAGCGCGTAAGCCCAGGCCAATCAGGCACAGCAAGGCTACAATTGCCGCTGCTTCAAACAGAGCCTGCAACAGCTCATTAACTTTATTATTAGCTGACTTACCGTAATCACGGGTCACGCTGACTTCGACATTATCCGGAATCAGATGCCCGCGCAGATCTTCAATTTTACGCAGAATCTTGTCCGATACCGTCACCCCGTTAGTGCCACTTTTCTTGGCAATCGCAATTGTTACTGCTGCTGCGCCATTGGCCTCCGGTGCTGAATCGTCTGCTGCCGGGCCGGTATAATGGTTTACCAGACGTGTGGTTTCGGCGGGCTGATGGGATAATTTAGCCACATCACGTAAATACACCGGCGCACCATCACGCACTGCGATAACCAGCTGAGCGAGATCACGTTCATTCTTAAAGAAGTTACCGCTGTAGACCGTGAAGTGACGCCCTTCTGCTTCAATTGTGCCGGTGTGTGTTTCCTGATTAGCATTCCGTACCGCCTGTGCGATAGTATCCAGGGAGATATTGTAGCCACCCAGTCGTTCCGGCAGCACTTCGATACGGATTTGTTCACTACGCCCGCCAACAACAAATCCCTGCCCGGTTTCCGGAATCTGCTGCAATTCCTGCAACACATCCAGTGACAGATTACGTAATGAACTGTCATCCAGATTATCTGACCACAGCGTCAGCGACACCACCGGCACATCATCAATGCCTTTGGGCTTAATCAGTGGTGCTGATACCCCTGGTGGCACCAGATCCATATTGGACTGCAACTTATCATGCACTTTCACCAGTGAAGGGCCGGGCTTCTCCCCGACCTTAAACTGCACGGTGATCATCGTCTCACCACGCCGGGTCGCGGAATAAACATGGCGAATACCGGGAATTTCGCTCATGATTCTTTCCAGCGGCGCACTGACCAGACTGGCCACCTGTTCTGAACTGGCACCGGGGTACGATACAAATATATCCACCATCGGTACAGAGATCTGCGGGTCTTCCTGCCGTGGAGTAAACAGTAACCCCATCACACCAATGAACAGCATCGCTACCATAAACATCGGCGTAATAGGCGAATCAATAAACAGCTGCGCAATCCGCCCGGCAATCCCTAAAGAATGAGGAGTGTCATTCTGTGGTTCCTGTGGCGGACGTGGAGCATTATCCTGCTGAGCCATGCTGTTTTACCTCCGCGCCGGATCGATAATACGCTCACCGACTTTTAAACCGGAAATCACCGCCACCTGTTTATCGGCCATGTGTTCACCAAGCCGGATCATCCTGACCTGAAGCTGGCGGTCTTCTGTTAATACCTGTACGGTGGGCAAACTGCCATTAAACATAACCAGCTTCAGTGGAATCACCGGTACAGCCTGTTCATTGCGCTCACCGGGCAACAACAGTTCAGCATACATGCCGGGGATCGCCGCACTGTTTGCCGGCAGATCCAGCTTGACCGTCACTGTGCGCCGCCGGGCATCCGCCGTCGGGAAAATCTGTTCAACCCGGGCATGAATCTCATAGTCATCATCACCCAACCGTACCGGTAAAATCATATTCGCCGTCAGTCTCGGCACAATGCTGGTTGGCACCTGTGCTTCCAGCTGCAAACGGCTTAAATCTGCGTATTTTAATAAAGGTGCACCGGCCTGTACGATATCGCCGGTTTCAACCATTTTATTGAGGATAATGCCGGGGAACGGGGTATTAATTCGGGAATCAGCAATGCGGGCGTCGATCTCATCAATCTGTGACTTGGCCTGTAAATAACGGTTTTGTGCCCGGTTAACCTGAGTACCGACACTGTGCAGGTCAGCATTACGATCCACAACCGTATCACCACCAATATTATCCGGTAATAAGTTGCCAAAAGTGCGGCCAAACATCTGGTCGAACATCATGGGCATCCCCATACCCCCGCTTTTACTCAGGCTACGCGACTGGGGTGAGAGTAATTCCCGCTGGTATTGCACCTGTGCATTATTGATTTCTGCCTGTGCATTCTGCAGTTGGGCGACGGCAGCCTGACGCCGGGCAACCAGGTCATCTGCATTAATCGACACTAAAACAGTGTCTGTATTAAAGCGATCACCTTCCCGGCCACCGAGAAATGTCACCTGCCCGGAATATTGTGCAGTCAGCGTTACTTCGCGGGCCGGAATAATAGTGCCACCGACAATCGTCTGTGCACTGACCTGCCCGGCCTTAACGGCATAAACCGCATTTTCATTGATAGTGACGGCAGCCGCACCAGCACGTTCAGGGTTGTCTGGTGTGCCGGTATTAGCTTTATCCAATGCGGCAGCCACCGGCTTTGCGGAATTATTATCAAATACAGTTTGCCGCCCGGCATAGAAAATAACTGCGATGGCAGCCAGTATTAACACACCAAAAATGACTTTCGGCGGAATCCGAACCAGATAATCATATACCGACATTCGTTACTCCAGATTTATTAATCACCCATCTGCACAAAAGCCTCTTATCAAAAACAAGAGGCTGCAAGATAAACCCTTCGGGCATCACAATACTTTCACTCACACAACTATTGGCCGCCGTAAGGCCTGGCAAAGCCCCCGGCAGCTTATCAGTATGTGCTGATGAAATTTGAGAAACTGCCCTATTGAACAGGCAGTCTCAGAGACATTTTTATTCAGCCGCTTTTTCCGCTGATTCAGCAGGCTTTGCCGCAGCAGTGGTATCCGCTTGTGCACTGTCAGCCAGCTTGGCGTTAAATGCTTTACGCTTTTCGTCCATGCGCTGCTGGAATTCCATCGCCGCTTTCTGCTGTTGCTGCATAAAAGCAATACGCTCTTCTTCCATCGCTTTTAACAGCGCCTGTGCTTCCGGGCTCATGTTTGCCGGTACATACTGATTGCCGAACGTATTACCGCTGGCACCATTCGCATTGCCCTGGCCATTTGCATTACCGGAGAATCCCATATTGAAATTGCCGTTTACTCTGCCGTTGCCGCTACCATTACCATTCCAGTTATTATTACCCCAGCCATTGTTGTTATAGCCATTGTTATAACCGTTATTGCTATTACCGCGAACATTGCCGTCGCCCTGAGCATTACCGGAGAACCCCATATTGAAGTTTCCGTTCATTCTGCCATTACCAGTACCATTGCCATTCCAGTTATTATTCCAGCCATTGTTGTTATAGCCATTGTTATAACCGTTGCCATAGCCACGGGCGTTGCCATTACCATCCATATTGCCGGAAAAACCCATATTGAATTTTCCGTTCATATTCCCGGTGCCGTTGCCATTGCTCCAACCGTTGTTGTTACCCCAGGGTGTCCAGTTCCAGCCGTTATTATTCCAGCCATTGTTGTAGTTATTACCGCCCCATGGTGTCCAGCTATTGTTATAACCATTGTAGTTATTGCCCCATGGTGTCCAGCCATTTGGCCAGAAGTTATCAGCCTGAGTCGCTGTGGCACCCGCTAAGGCAGCCGCAAATAAAGTCGCTTTTAATGCAGTTAAAGTTTTCATGATTATCTCCGGACTTCGCAGTCAGTCATTGATCTTAAATTTGGGTAAGCAACTGACAACACATGCACTAGCAGACCACACTACAGGCCTGAAATCGTTCAAAAAGCCAGCCACTCAATTTGTATTTCCGAATATTATGTTTTTCTAATATAAGATGCAACAGACTATCCCTTTTGAATCAAAAAAACCCTTTAGGGATAGCTATGACCAGTAAACCACTATCACTTAAGCAGGGGTAAAAACTATTCGCTCACTGCTCATCAAAAGCATGACAAAAGAAAAAAGAACCCATTATCAGATACCGATAAACCGTGCTCTGATCTCAGGTGTTGGCATCATGCAAACCTCAGCTTTACCAAACCAGGCATAGCGATTACGTGCCAGCAAGCGATAGAAGAAATCTCTCACACCACGCGGTATAAAACGAAACACGCGCATCAATGGCCAGTAACCATCAAGATCGCAGCAAATCTCCAGCGCCGCATCGGTCGTGGTATACGCTTTCTCATTTTTAATCAGAAGAAAGGTGTCAACACCAACACCCGATAGCCCATACTTTGCCATCAATTGTTGTGCATACTCACTTTGCACCGGCGTAAAACGAAATGTCGCAGCAGCATCACGCTGAATAATAAAGTTCACCGAGCCGTTACAAAAATTACAGATACCATCAAACACAATAACGGGGTTATTCTCACCTTCACTCATCATAGCAGTCGCCCTTCTCTATTCAGCCTCAGCACCCTGCTTCCCATTCATTTCCAGCCACAGGCGTTTCGCCATCCAGAGTAAAAAAACCACGCTTACCGCCAGCACAACCCATAACAACCAGGCCAGCCAATTGATATTAGCAGCGGGATCAACCGGATCTCTGAGTTTAATCACCTGCTTTATGCTGACAGTCTCAGCACCAGCTATCAGCTTATCATCCAGCTGCATCGCCGGTACCGGCTTAACACTCTGACTACCATAGACTAAACGGAACGGGCCTGTGCCCTGCGCGATAAAATAAACATCCAGAGGATCCCAGGCGACTTCGAGCATGGGTGTCACAGCACCAGTTAAGGGCTGATCAAACTCCAGTAACCACTGTCGACCGGCTAACTGAACAGCAGATTCTGCTGCCGAACGCACAACTCCGGCAGCCGTTTGTAAGTGATACTGCTGGAAGTGATGCCGATAATGCCAGTCGTTTTTTGCTTGCTGTGCCGCCGACTGAGCCACAGTCGGCCTGCGGCTATATAATTTACCGGAATACATATACCCGGCTTGCGGCAAAGCCAGTCGCCATTTTAACAAATTCATAGCCGGTGGCGGGTCATAGCGGTATTGCTGCGGTTTCTCCCCCGGATTCAGAGCAACGGCCTGCCAGTTTCCAGTCACCGGCTGCTCACCGCTCTCCTGATAGTAACCGTCTACTTGCTGTAAAGCCGCTAATAAAGCCGCAAAGTCCCCGCCACCTGACAGGCGTATAAATTTGGACTTTACCGGTTTCCGCAAACGGATCAGACGATTTTCCAGCACCACACCCCGTTCGTTCAGCACAAAGGGTAATTGCTCAACAGCATGCGAGCGCCATTGCACCAAATCATCACTGCTTTCCACACGCAGGCTTTTGGGTAGCCACTGGCGCAGATTCTCCCATTCAAGCCCTAATGATGTTAAACCTGTTGCGTCAGAGTCCACTCCGGCAGGAATGATCAGATAGTGCCGGTTGTCTGCTGACAAAGCGCGGAGGTGGCGACGACTTATTGATTGCTGATTGGCCAGCAGCTGTTCAAGATGCTGCGCATTATCCCCGGAAAAGAAATTCAGTTCACGACGCATTGTTTTTTCCGCCCGGGTCACGGCGTTACGCTGACGCACGCTGAAGGGTACCAGTTGATTATCGGCATTATAAACCTGTAAATCCGTGTGACCTTGTTGCTGTAACCCGGTCAAAACCTCCCAGGATAATTCCACACGCCGCAAAGTCGTCTCCCCTTCAGCCAGCTCGGCCTCAAACTGAAAACTGTCGGGAACCAACTGGCCAGAATCTGCCAGTGATAAATGACACGTCAGCGATAAGGTAAACAGCACCAGTAATACCTGACACCACCAAGGCCCCGGACTGTTTTTAGCGGTTTGTTTGTTACTGACCATTATCAAGTCCCTCTTTCTTAACGGGTGCTGCCTGCTCTGTATATGCTTTTGCAGCACCTATTTCACCTTCATGATTGTCACCGTCTTCAGGAGCTGCTTCAGGCTCCTCCTGTGCCGGTGGCAAAGGGGCCAAGAAGCCAACAAATAACAACAACACACCGACGCTGAGGAAAGAAATAATCCGTGCCAGAGTACCGGAAGATGCAAAGTCGACGACAAATAACTTTAGCACCACCAGGCCCAGCAAGACCGTACCGGCAAACCACAAATAACGGTTTCCGCGACGGCTTCCTAACCAGCTCAGGAGCAAACCTGACAATGTCCAGACAATCGCCAGCACCGTCTGAGTTTCCGGTGTGGCTAATAACCCGGGAATTGACCAGGGCAAGCCGTACCAGTGATGCATCGCACGCAGAATCATCATATTCAGCCAGATAAAACCAATCCCGACGGCGGCCAAACGGATCAGCGATGACTGCTCCATCACCCATGAGGAGAAAGCCATATCCCCGACAGTATGTTGGTCATTACCCAGATATTGATAAAGCTTCAGCAACGTCAGTCCCCACAACATAATCACCACATCTAATGGATTCAGTAACGGCAACCAAAACATCGGCTCAATCTCGCCCGAAGAACGAATTGAGTATAAAGCCCAGAAAAACAACAGACCTGCCAGTGGCAGTACAACATAGCGTAGTAATACATCACGGTAATCCCGCAATGGCCAGAACTCACCTTTCATTATCAGCCAGATCGATGCAATACTCACCAACGGTAAGGCAGCAACATACCAGCCACTCAGGTAATCCAGATGCTCACCCACCTGTTGATACAGCTCATGATTCAGCAACATAAGCAGCAGCCATGCCGTGATTACCTGTAATACGGTTAGCCAGTGACCGAAGCGCTGTTTCTGCTGATACAGGAACAAAACCGCATAATAAACGGCAAAGCTCAGTGGCCAGAGAAGCCAGCCATATTGCACCGACAACGAACTTTCTTCATACAATAATCCCCAAAATGCTAAGCCCATCAGCACCAAAGACAGCGGCAATGCATATTTGAGGCTCGGCCAGTCTGTCAGTCTTACGGCAACAAGAAGAGCCATGCTAAACAGAGCTGCATAAATCAGGTGTAACATAATGAAATACTGACTCACCCCGGCACGTAACACCTGCACTTCAAAACAAAGGGTAAGGAAAACTAAACCGGTAAGTAGCAGCACCAGTGACAACGCCCGCTCATAAGACCGTTTAGAGCTGAACTCAGCTCCCAATAACCAGGACGACAATAACATTGCAGCCGACACCAAAACTCCGGCGATAAACTGCCCGTTAATAAATGGCGTCACCTGAGTGAACGATTGGAAAGGCAGGAAAAGAAAGTGAGGCAGCACCGCCACGACTAAACTCACCAGTGCACCATATTGCAGTAACACCCCCACGCCTCTGCGAATCCACTGCCGCTGGCGGATGCTAATCCACAATACCCCGGCACCTTCAATTGCCCAGGCTGCTGCTGTCATTGCTCCATCCACCGCAAACGGAATTGCCAGCGTTGTAAAAATAACCCCAAGTACCACAAAGGTTTCGCAAAGCAGCTTCTGTGTCTTAGCAAAACGCTTCCACATCACCGCGGCCAGCAGCAGGTAAAACCCGCCTAATACCACCGCGCTAATCGCAATGCCATAGGCAAAATCCTGCACTAAAGCAACCTGTAAACCAAAACCGAGAATTGGCGTACCGAATAACAGCGTGCTATCAACCTTGTCTTTAAAGTTCACCGGCGTCCGCAGTGCAAACAAAATCGCAATCGCCACATAAAACAGGAAGAACAAAATCAGAAACGGTTCAACGGTAGAAAAGTTAGCTGGCTGATAGCTGGACCAGCCCCACATCGCCGCAATGGCAAAGGTAAATGCAAACCCCAGTAAGTTCAGCAAACGCCAGGACTTAAACCAGGCGATCCCAACAATACCCAGGTTCAGCAATGCATAAAAACTAAATAAACCGACATAATTATTATTCCCGCTGGATACCAGGATTGGCGCGAGAAAACCACCGGCGGTAGCAAACATGGCTAATGGCAGGCTGTTCTGCAATACGGCCAGGCCTACAGCAGCAGCGACAATCAGCACCAGTAAAGCAAATGCCAGTAATGAAGGCAGGAGCTGATAGAGGCTAAACGCTGCAAACACCGTCAGATACAGCAAACCGACACCACCGGCCTGTAGAATCAAACCATAAGCCCCGGCCCGGTGCCGAAACTTCCAGCCAAAGCCGAGCAAAGTCAGCGCAACTGCTGCGGAACCTAATAAACGCAGCTCCACCGGAATGAGGTTCTTTTCCAGTGAATAGCGCATCAGAAACACAAAGCCAATAAACAACAAGACAATACCGGCACGGACAAAAGGATTGCCGCCAAACAGCCAGTCTTTTGCAGCAGCAAAACCACGACTGAAAATATCTGGCTCACTGGATTCAGCCAAAGATTCTGCTGAGACTAACGACGTAGTAACCTGCGGTGTTTCTCTATCAGGACTCGTTTGATCAGACTGAGTCTGAATTACAGCAGGAGCGCCCTCTGTTTCAGATACAGTCGAAATAACAGGGTCATTCAGTGTCGGGGCAGACTGCGCAGCAGCCGGAGGTTGAACGGCTGTAAGCGGTTTATCTGACTCAGCTTGCTGCGGATGAGCCTGCTCAGGTAAAGGCTGAACTGCGGTATCGACAGCTGCTTCATCGTCATTACGCTGTTGCAGCATAGTTTGCAACTGTTGAGAAAGACTCTGCTGGCTGGTTTCCAGCTTCTTAATGCGGGACATGAGCTGGTATACCCAGCCACACAAACCGCCAAGCACCCCACCAATAATCGGGGAACCATGCAGTATTCCCAGCCAAAACGCACCAACTAACAGACCAATAAAGACAAACATGACGTCTCCGCAGCTATGATTTCCCGATCAGTATAGGAAAATTCAACTATGGAAACAGTAAACCTGGATCAGGTGGCAGGAAGCACACCAGTACGTCGCATATATCGCTACTTTCTTTCGTACGGTCGTTCAATCAGAGCACATCGACCAACCTGTCTATGAAACGGTCTCAGTCAAACCCTGTTTAATCTGGCTAATAAACTGTCCGGCCAGAGCCAGCTTTTCCGCATCAATACCCGTGGTGTAACCCAAGCGCGCCAGCAAAGCCACCACCGC
>JBMZDK010000044.1:0-20236 GCA_049614265.1 Thiolinea sp. | reverse complement strand
AAGCTGCAGGGCAGCTACCGTAATATGAATAAGATGGCGGAGAAAGTCTCGGCGGCGATGAATGATAATGAGCTGTTGCAGATGATCGAAGATCATTATCAGGGTGAGGCACAGCTGTTGACCGGTGGGGCGGAAGAAAATCTGCTTAAGCTGGCTGAGTTGCGTGGCAATATGACGGCGGATGAAAAGGTACGCTGGGAAGCAATTAAAGAAGAGTACCGGCGTAACCGCCTGGCGCGGAAGGCCGATGTTGAGATTGGGCTGGAGATTGCAGAGAAGCTGGGTGAGATCAGTCTGGCGTTTAAGCACTCGGATCAGCTTTTAGAAACCGGGCAGCAGCAATTGCAGACAATGGCCAAGCATGTGGTGAAACACCTGCACCATATTAGCTATGCACTGGTTCAGCAGAATAAGAATACCTTGCTGGAGCAGGAGCTGGATCAGTTATCGGCGAGTATGAGGATGTTGGGCCAGCAGCTTAATGAGTCTTTAGCACAGCCCTGGGTGGAAAACGCCTTATTGCCGACGCTTAGTGCGATTTCTAACGACCTGCAACAATTACAGAGCAGTGTGGAAGGAGTGAAAGACCAAAGTGCAGTAGCCGGTCAGCTGGAAGAAATCGCCAGAGGGATTCAGGTGATGGGGGCAGAGTTATCCGAGGTGTCTGATACCTCAACGCAGAAGCTAAACTGGCTGACACGGATTAATAAGAAGCGGGACGATATGCACTGAGAAATTGCATATTTCTTGCTCCGCTAGTTGGCAGGCTTGTTGCCATCTGAGGGTGGTTTTCGTACTGATTAGCCGTAAATCTCCGGGCGTGCATATACTATGCATGCGTTGCATCTGGTAAAGTTCTCCCCAAACTAAAAACGGACAAGGGTAACTATGAGCATCATCAATGTGTTGGCGCTGCTGATCACGCTGGCAGCACTACTCAGTTATATCAATTATAAATTTATTAAATTACCGACAACGATTGGTCTGTTGCTGACTTCGTTGCTGATGTCGCTGGCAATTATTGCTGCCGGAAAATGGGGATTTAATCTGGAGGCCCCGGCGCGTGAGATTCTGGCCGAAATTGATTTTAATGAAACGCTAATGAACGGGATGCTGAGCGCTTTGTTGTTTGCCGGAGCTTTGCACGTACATCTTGATCAACTGGCGAAGCAGAAATGGGTGGTAGCGACGCTGGCCAGCGTCGGAGTGATTACCTCAACCTTCCTGATTGGTTTTGCCACATATTATATCTTCCCGTTGCTGGGACTGGATTTCCCGCTGATTTATTGCCTGTTATTTGGCGCGTTGATTTCACCGACTGACCCGATTGCGGTGCTGGGAATTCTAAAAACTGTGGGCGCACCTAAATCACTGGAAACTAAGATTGCTGGCGAGTCACTGTTTAATGATGGCGTTGCGGTGGTTGTTTTTCTGGTGATGTTGGGGTTTGTGGTGACGAATGCTGACGGGCATCACGCTGAATTAAGTGTGACTGGTGTGCTGACGCTGTTTTTGCAGGAAGCCGTTGGTGGGGCAATATTTGGTTTCATCATTGGTTTTATTGTCTACAAAATGCTGGAGAGTATTGATAACTATCAGGTCGAAGTCTTGCTGACTTTGGCACTGGTACTGGGTGGGTATTCGCTGGCAATGGCCATGCATATTTCCGGGCCGATAGCGGTCGTGGTGGCCGGTTTGTTGATCGGTAATACCGGGCGTAATTTCGCTATGTCAGATAAAACGCGTGAACACCTGGATACTTTCTGGGAACTGATTGATGAAATATTGAACGCAGTGTTGTTTGTGTTGATTGGACTGGAAGTGTTGGTGCTGACGTTTGAGGAACATTATCTGTTGGCTGGTTTGTTGATGATTCCACTGACCTTGCTGGCCCGTTTCATTGCGGTTGGCGTGCCGATTCACCTGATGCGCAAGACGCGCAGCTTTAGTCCGCGAGTGATTCGTGTCCTGACCTGGGGTGGTTTACGTGGTGGTATTTCGATTGCATTGGCTTTATCACTGCCCGCCGGGCCGGAGCGTGAGGCAATATTGGTAATTACCTATGTTGTGGTGGTGTTCTCGATTGTGGTGCAAGGCTTGACTGTAGGTAAGTTAGTGGTGCGTGAATAATTTTTCTAACCGATCAGTGGATTGTTATTCAGTCCACTGATGCTTAGTGTGAGATAAAAATACAAGTGATATGTCTGTCTGCCATTGGTCGGGCAAACAGCTCGCTTCGTAATTGAAAATAAAGTAAATCTATCTTCTGGCTTTAATAAAGATCCTAAAATAGAAGGAAATATAAAAAGGATCATAAAAATGCCTGTTGAGTTACGGAAGATTCCTCAAGCCTTCCTGCTGGTATTGGCGCTCTCTTCATGTGCCGATAATGTTGATAATACCAATCAAACGCAATCTGCTGATTTGAATTCAAGCACCTATCAAGTGTGGCCAGCTGTTGCAGAAAACGCAGCTATTGAGGCGCAGGCATATCGCCTTTTGCTACAAGCCAGTTTTGGCCCAACCCCCGAAAGTCTGGAGCAGGTTTCTGAGTTAGGAATCGATAAGTGGGTTGAGCAACAGCTTAACGCACCTTCTGCATACGATGATCGCCAGGATGGGCATAAAACTCATTTGCAGCGCACCATAAGTATTGCGCAGGCTGTTGAACCAACAACGCGTTGGTATAGCTCAGCGGTGTTTAACCAGTTCGGCTCTGCCAATGTACTGAAATACCAAATGGCCGCCTGGTGGGAAAATGCACTGGGCTTGCACCCGGAGCATTCATTACACGGTAGTGATCAGCTGCGACAACGGGTCGCTTTTGCGCTCAGCCAGATTTTGGTTGCATCACCGGGGGAATTCCCTCTGCTTAAGCGAAGAGGGGAGGCACAGGCTTATTATTATGATCTGTTGGCACGTAATGCCTTTGGTAATTTCCGTACCCTACTAGGCGAAGTGGCACGTAGCCCCGCGATGGGGATTTATCTTTCTCATCATGGTAACCGCAAGGCCGACCTGGAAAAAGGGACGCGGCCGGATGAAAATTTTGCCCGTGAAATCATGCAGCTGTTCAGCATTGGTTTGTATCAGCTGAATCTGGATGGTTCACCAGACCGGGATGCGAACCCTGAAACTTATCCTGATGCGGGCGATAAACTGGTGAATACCTATTCGCAGCGCGATGTGGAAGAGTTAGCCAAAATCATGACCGGCTGGGATATGACGGATAATCCGGTGTTTGGTAATGATAATGTCAATCATGGCAATCTTGTTCGCCCAATGGAGTTCAATCCCGCCTGGCATGAGGATGAGATAGCGGAAGGTGGTGATGGCTATGTCGTTCTATTGGGCGAAAGGCTTGCATTAAATGCCGGTGTTGATGGCAGTGCATTAAATCAGACGTTAGATTTGTTATTCCGCCATCCGAATGTCGGGCCATTTATTAGCCACCAGCTAATCATGCGTTTAGTGACGTCTAATCCTTCTCCGGACTATATTTCTCGGGTTGCCAGGGTATTTAACGATAATGGTTCCGGTGTTCGCGGTGACTTAAAGGCTGTTACCCGTGCGATTTTACTGGATGAAGAAGCCAGGGCACCGGCTTACACCAGTATTGCGCATTACGGTAAGGTCAAAGAGCCGGTGTTAGCCTGGAGCCAGCTGTTACGGGCATTTGGTGCTGTGCCGCTTGATAACTGGCGCAGCCCGGATAATACGGCGGTAAAGGGTGTGTACTGGCATCCACGCCCGGAAGCACATTTGCTTCAGGCGCCGATGCGTTCGCCATCGGTTTTTAACTTTTATAACCCCGATTTTATTCCCGGTGCTGCGTATTTCTCGAATAACAAGGTGGTTAGTCCTGAACTGCAGATTCAGACTGAACATATGTTGCTTAGGTACAGCAATCTGGTGGAAATGCTGCTCACTGAGATGGAAAAAAACAGTATACGCACCCACCGCTCTCTGGCTAATCATGCCAGTCAATACGATCACAATGATCATCTGGCATTACTGATTAACTTTGATCGTGAGCTGGCTGTGTTTGAGTTGGCCCTGGATGGTGATCGTAATGGAGACTTTGCCAACATGCATGCTTTTGACCGCCAGGGTGTACCTTACCGGGAGCAGGCTATTGATGCTTTGCTGGTGCATCTGGATCGCTTGTTGCTGGGTCATACCATGACGCCGCAATATCATGCAGCACTGCGTGAGTATTTATTGCGTGGCGAAGATTTAATGGATGCGGATGACAAAATGAGTGCATTAAATCTGGTTAAAAATGCGGTGCGCATGCTCGTGACTTCCAGTACTTATATTCTACAAAAATAACCGGATAACTGATGATGAATAAAAAAAGAGGTAATCATACGAAGCATGCCGGGGCATATTCCCGCCGGTCGTTTTTGCAGGCATTACTAGGTGCGGGTGTGAGTGGTAGTTTAGGGGTAGGCGGCCAGCTGGCCCTGATGCGGCAGGCGACAGCAGCATCACCGGGATTCTCTGATTATAAGGCATTGGTGTGTGTATTGCTGAACGGTGGCAATGACAGTCTGAATATGCTGATTCCATTTGGTAGCGAACCGGGACAGTCTTATGAGGACTATGCCGCGATCAGAGGGGATTTAGCTGTAGCCAATAATGATTTGGGGTTGGCGTCAGTCTCTTCTGTTAATGGCAATATTAATGGCGCCCCGCTGGGGCAGGGGAGTGACAACCCTTATTATGCTAATCACAGTACAATCGGTGCCTACAAAAAGGGACTTTATGAACTGACTGCAAAATCAATTCCGCTGGCGGTGAATGGTTTGATGCCTGAGCTGGCTCAGCTAATCATTGATGACAAAGCCAGTATTCTGTCGAATATTGGTAATTTAGTGCGCCCGGTTTCACGTTCAGGGATATTGAATGAAACGGCAGATTTGCCATTATTTCTGTTTGCCCATAATCACCAGAGACGGGCATTACAGACCGGCAGGGGAGATGACCTGAATGATATTGGCTGGGCCGGACGTATTGCGGATGATTGGTTGGGAGTTAATGATAATCATCCGTTGGGGCTGAATATTTCCTATGCCGGCAATACACCGATGATGCTGGGCAAGTCAACAGCACCATTAGTGCTGACTTCAGGTATTCCGCCAGAGTATAAGGCGATGGAGTTTCGGCGTGGTGCTGGGCAGAATGATCGCAGAGCACTGTTTAAAGCTCTGGCCGGGCAACAGGGGCAGTCACGCAATGTTGCTTTCAGGGCTGATAGTGTGGCGCAAACTATCGACCCATTTCGTAATTTCTATCACCGCTCGTTACTGAAATCGATGCAGGTTTTTGATGCGCTGTCTGAGGCCTGGCCAGATGGCGGTACGCGTTATTCCAGTAAAGATACTTATGGTAATCCTCTGTTTTCCGTACCATCGGCGGATACTCTGGGGTTGGATTCTCCGTTACGCGGTGCTTTTATACGTGAGCTACAAAATATAGCCACTATGATTGATCTGGGCGCGCGCAATGCTTTTACTGCCGGCACTTATAATCGGCAGATATTTATGGTCTCATTAAATGGTTTTGATACACATGGTGCGCAGTCCGGTCGTCATGCTCCTTTGTTACGTGAGTTAAGTCTTGGTTTGTGGAGTTTTCAGAAAGCGATGGAAGAACTTGGTCATGCCAATAAAGTACTGACGTATACCATGTCTGAATTTGGACGGACTGTCAGTAATAATGGTGATGGTACGGATCATGGCTGGGGGGCGCATCACCTGATAATGGGGGGAGATGGCACAAACCGTAACGGCCAGTTTCAGGGCGGAAAAATAGTTGGTAAATTGCCGGATATCAGATTAGGTAGTAAAGATGATTATCGCGATAAGGGGCGGTTAATTCCGGGTATTGCACAGGATCAGCTGAATGCGACACTGTGTGACTGGTTGGGTGTGGATGAACGTCTGATGGCCCGGGTTTTCCCTAATGTTCAAAACTTTAGTGCTGATGGCCGATTGCGTAGTGCTTACCTGAATCAGCTGTTTGCGTGATTGCTCCGTGGCCGACGTGTTTATGCAAACTGTCCCGCACACCACCCCGAAGCCCAGGCCCATTGAAAGTTGTAGCCACCCAGCCAGCCGGTAACATCGACGGTTTCGCCAATAAAATACAGCCCCGGTACCTTGCGGGCCTCCATGGTTTTTGACGATAACTCCTGGGTATCGACGCCACCTAAAGCGACTTCAGCGGTTCGCATACCTTCAGTACCGGCGGGTGTCATTTCCCAGTTATGAAGTTGATCAGCGAGTTGTTGTAGTTCCTTTTCGCTGAAAGCAGCCATTGCGCGATTAGGCAGCAACTGTTCACACAGCCGCTGTGCCAGTCGTTTGGGGAATAATTCGTTTAAAATCGTTTTCAGTTCTGCCTGCGGTCGGTCTTTTTGCCGTTCCTTTAACCATGCAAAGCTATTGCCTCCCGGCAGTAGATCGATACTAATCACCAGACCTTTCTGCCAGTAGGATGAAATTTGCAACATAGCCGGGCCGCTCAGTCCCCGGTGGGTGAACAGCATTTTTTCCCTGAAGGAACCATCCTGACAGCTGACTTCAACTTCTGTGCTGATACCAGACAAGTCGGCCAGTATGCCGTTTAAATCGCTCTGTAAAAAAGTAAAAGGAACCAGGGCGGGGGAAAACGGAATACTTTTCAGTCCAAACTGTTTCGCTATTTGTAAACCAATGTCAGTAGAACCCATTTTGGGTATAGAAGGGCCTCCGGTAGCAATAACCAACGAGATTGTCTTTATGGTTGTCTGGTTTACCTGTAAATGGAAGCGTCCATCTTGTCGGTGAATCTGTTGCACCTGAGTTTGTAGTTGCAGCCCGACACCGGAATCTACACATTCCTGCCACAGCATAGCGACGACGGCTTTTGATTTTTGATCACAGAATAGCTGCCCCAATGTTTTCTCATGCCAGCTTAAGTCATGTTTCTCCATCAGTGCCATGAAATCCCAGGGGGTATAACGTGCCAGTGCTGACTTACAGAAATGTGGGTTTTGTGACAGGAAGCAGGAGGGATGGGTATTGATATTGGTAAAATTGCAGCGGCCACCGCCGGATATCAGGATTTTTTTGCCAACTTTGTCTGCTTTGTCGATCAGTAAGACGTGTTTACTTCGCTGAGCAGCAGTGGCGGCACACATTAAACCCGCCGCGCCAGCGCCGAGAATAATAACATCGTAATCAGGAGAACTTTGCATAGCCGCGCATCATAGCTTTCCAGCCAGAATTAGAAAAGCCCGCATGAAGCGGGCTTTTGCTGAAATCCTTTTCGGGAGGCTGTTTACCAGCGGATGGTAACGTTTTTTCTGCCCCATCTGAGTGCTTTGCGTCGATCTTTTCCCATATAGATATCGATCTTTTTACGCCAGCGCTTATTCATTTTATCCAGTACCTGATACTCACCATCCAGGCCACTGATTTTGACTTTGTCCTTGTGTTTAAGTCCATATTTTTTCAGCAGGTCACGTGAGACTGCAATAACTTTCATACCCGGACGGAGGCGATCTCCCCAGGCAGCAATATTCGGCGTACTGTCAGTTTGCGCCGGAAGTGAATTGTAAGCCGTAGCTGTGACACGTAGTCTGTTATCTCCTTTTTTGTCCGCAATAGCTGCGGGACTGGCGATTGCCAGCAACAGCAATACGGTACAAAAACGAGTAAATATAGCCATAACAAATAACCTCTTAATACTAATGGCTCCGACAACAAAAGTCTCCGATGCCGAAGGCGCGGCGAAGATATCATATTAGTGGTCACTAATACAAATACAGCCACTCCATTTTTTATTGTGAGTCCGTGAAGTGCCCCTGGACTCTTAAAATTATTTTCAACTCAATAGCTTATGAAACTGAGGTGAACGAAATTACATGAATGCTGCGCTGCAGCAATTGCATGTTTTTTGATTATCCCATGTTTCTGTTCTACAGGGAAATTCCAATTTATCGAATGTGATAAACGAATTTTGTTTCCAATCTGCTAGAATTACCTCCTTAAAATTCAAAGATAATGCCCATGACTGACATCGTGTTAACCACCTTAAACGCGCGCTATACACATGCTTCACTGGGTTTGCGTTACCTTTATGCCAATCTTGGTGAACTACAGACCGTCACCCTCATAAAAGAGTTCACTATTTCCATTCGCCCACTTGATATTGTCGAGCAATTGCTTGAAAAAGAAGCAAAAATCATCGGTTTTGGCGTCTATATCTGGAATGTTCGTGAGACGGCTGAGGTGATTGCCTTGCTTAAAGCACTAGCGCCGGAAATTATTATCATTTTAGGTGGCCCGGAAGTTTCTTATGAAGTAGAACAGCAAGAAATTACCCGTCTTGCTCACTACGTAATTACAGGTGCGGGTGAAGATAGTCTGCGGCAGCTATGTGAACAACTGCTAACCGGACGAAAGCCACTAAATAAGGTGATAAGCGGTATCAAAAGCCCGCTGAAGCAGTTGAACCTTCCGTACACTTATTACGACGACGAAGATCTGAGAAATCGTTTTATTTATGTGGAGGCTTCACGTGGCTGTCCGTTCAAATGTGAATTTTGCCTGTCATCGCTGGATAAAACAGCTTATCCGTTCGAGCTGGAGCGCTTTCTGGAGGAAATAGATCAGCTTTGGCAGCGAGGGCTGAGAAACTATAAATTTGTTGATCGTACATTCAATTTGAAAATTGCCAGCACGCTGCGGATTTTGGAGTTTTTTCTATCGCGACTGGATAAAGACACCTTTCTGCATTTTGAGTTAATCCCGGATCACCTGCCGGATGCACTGAAAGAATGCATCAAACGTTTCCCCCTCGGAACATTGCAGTTTGAAATTGGAATTCAGAGTTTTAACCCTGATGTGCAGGCTCTGATCAGCCGTAAGCAGAATAATGAAAAGTCTAAGGCCAATTTACGCTGGTTGCGGGAAGAAAGTACGGCTCACTTACATACCGATCTGATCTTTGGTTTACCGGGGGAGGATTTGGACAGTTTTGCTGAGGGGTTCAACGAGCTGGTTGTTTTGAACCCTCATGAAATCCAGGTTGGTATTCTGAAGCGTTTGCGCGGTACGCCGATTATTCGCCATACGAATGACTTTGATATGGTCTATAACCCACAGCCACCTTACAATATTTTGCGTACAGACCGGGTGGATTATCTGACGGTACAGCGGATGAATCGGTTTGCCCGCTACTGGGATATGATTGGGAATTCCGGGCGTTTTACCCAAACGTTGCCTTTGTTATTAGGCGACCAACCCTTCCAGCGTTTCTGGCAACTGAGTGCCATGCTGTATCAGCAGAGCCAGCAGACTCATAAAATTGCTTTGCCACGCCTGTTCAAACTGGTGCATCAGATTGCTTTGGAAGTGTTATTGATACCTCAGGATGCATTGGAAACAGCAATGGTGGAGGATTATGGGCACACTGGCCAAAAAGGTATGATTCCGTTTTTGCCGGGCCAGTACCAAAAAAATCGCGCCCGACACAGTGGCGACGGCCGTAATCAGCGCCAACGTCGGCATGAAAACGTAAGTTGATCAGAGGTACTGACGCAGTTTCTCTGTCAGCTCTTTTGGTGTTACGCCGTGCTGAATCTTTTCTTGCAGGACGCCTTGCTGATCGACCAAATAAATCACGGAGGAGTGATCAAGGGTATACCCCATGGCCGATCCGGGGGTTTCCATCTCACGGAATAAAACGCCATATTGTTGCGCGACTTTTGTGATGCCCTCTGGTGTGCCACTCATACCATCAAAACCGGGTTGAAAATGGCGGGCGTAGTTTTGTGCTATTTCCGGTGTATCGCGCTTCGGGTCAATAGAAATAAATAAGCCGCTGACTTTATTTTGCTCATTCTGAGTTAGCGTGTTGTACGCTTTTTTCATGATACCCAAAGAGGTAGGACAGACATCAGGGCAAGAGGCAAAGCCAAAATAAATCATTACCAGCTTGCCCTGATAGTCACTGAGTCCGGCGGAACCATTGACTGTTTCCAGCGTAAAGTCACCACCGTAAGCTGAGACTCCGCTGTCAGGAACATTTTCAGCTGAGCGCCATTGTTGTAAACCGAACGCTAATCCAATCCCGCCAGCAAACGCCAGTGCAATAAATAAGCTATAAAGGAATTGACGCGACTGCCGGGCTTGTTTTGATGTGCTCATAAGCGTATACACGAAACCAACGTTATAAACGGATGGCGATTATAGCGTTTTACCTATCTGGATAAAGTCAACGGTGGCAAATGTATGGCTTTTCCGCACTGTTGCTTTTCCTTTTCCGGTAATACATCCATGCTAGGCCATAAACCGCTGAGTAAACCATCAGCGTAACCATTACCCAGGCCGCGCTTGTGCATCTCGTGATTAGCCGTATCTGCATCATACTCAAGTTTTTCCCAGCGAACCTGCACACCATTTTCAGTCGGCTGCAGAAGCATATACCAGGTATCCCTAATACCTTCATTCGCTGGCATACCAATCACACCACTATTCAACCAGATCTGCTGGTCAACATTGCGGGCAAATGGAATTCCGGCATGCCCGCCTATTATCACATCGGCCTCTGTTGCTTTGAGTTCTGTCTGGAAATGATCATCAGGCATTGACGCGAACAGAAAGCGGTTGATTGAGCTAACACCACCATGAACGACCTGAAAGCGTTTATCGCCGAGTTGAAAGTGAATAGTGCGGGGTAATTCACGCATCCAGGCTTTGCTGTCAGTGCTTACCCGGAGGCGGCTATAGTTAAACCAGCTGTCAGAGAGCACAGCACAGGCTGTACCCTCTTCGAAACCACAACCACAATCGTCGCTGTCAAAACCCAGTGATTCTTCGCAGTTACCCATAACCACCGGCACACCCCAATCACGCATAAGCTGTACAGTTTCTTCCGGTTGCGCGCAGTAGGCGACAACGTCACCGGTACAAATAACGCGTTGTGATGGAATGTTCATGTGGGTGGCAACAGCCTGCATCGCCTGAGTGGCTTGCAGGTTGCTGTAGTTGCCACCAAATATCAGCACTTCCTCATGCAAAGCACCCAGATTCATCAGGCGACCTGCGGGCGTAAAGCAGAGCCGGAAGTTTTTGCACCCACCCAGAATAAGAGGTTACAGGACACCATCAGCGTTAATGAGATCCAGAGCAGTTTCGTGTACTTATGGCTTTCACCGAGAATCTGTGAGTGACCGGAGGATTCGGTGAAGTATAGAAGTGCACCACCCAGTGCCAGCATAAAGCTACCCACATAACTCCAGACCGGAATATCGGCCCGTTTACCCCATAAGGAGAAGAATACAACCGGTACCAGATACATGGATGCGGTTCCGCTGACGGCTACAGCGCTGAACAGGTCTTTGTTGCCGAGGAAAACCAGGCCTAACCCCAGCACCATGAATAACAACATCACCAGTCGGCCATTATCAATGGTGGGTTTGATGACTTTCATATCAACAGCAACCAGCTTAGCTGAACTGGACAGTGTGCTATCGAGTGTCGACATGGCGGAAATGACCAGTGCGGCATTAAACATCAGCATAGGGGCTGCGCCAAGCAAACGGGTTAGTACATCATTCATGGCTTCGCCATCTTGCACATTGGCACCGGCAAAAACGCCGAAGCAGCCAAAAATCATGATACAGGTAATACTGATCCAACCAGCGTGGAGAAAACTTTTACGTGTTGTTTCGCGATCTGCCAGAAAACCACGATCCATCATGACCGGGTCATGCATTGGATAGCTCCAGACTTGCAGGAGAGCAACTAAGAGCAGGATTGGGCCGGGTTCAGTAATATTGAATGGTTTAAACAATAGCTGTGCAAATTCAAACTGGCCACCGGTGAATGCCATAATCACCAGCAAAACCAGCACGCCGAGAAATATCAGCATTTGAAATAAGTCGGTGCGCAGGGAAGCATGCAGGCCACCGACAACAGAGTAGAGTAAAGTGACTGCTGCAAAAGCGAGAATAGCGACTGTGTAAGCAGTACTTCCTGCGACGCCAAACAAAATGCCGATTACCAGCAGGTTAGCAAATACCTCACTTACCAGACGTACACCAACAACGAAGTTATAACATCGGGTTCCCCAACCACCAAAACGGTCTTTCAGAAAGGACTGTACACTGCCATAACCCTGTTCAAAGCGCAGATTGTCAATAATTCTGCCGCCAACCAGGAAAGATAAATAATAAGCAGCGTAAGCGACAGTGCCCCAGATACCATAGTAAAAACCTAAGATAGCAGCGTTCATGAGTGAACGGGCGAAAATCCAGGTGGTGACCTGTGAGAACGTCAACATCCAGAGACCGGGTTGTGCGCCACTCGGTGACAGTCCACTAAAAAACGCTCCTGAGGTTTTAGCTTTCGGTGAGAGGAAGATGGATAACAGGGCAATAATTGCCACTAAAACAGGCAGGGCGTAACTGTATATTGGTAAAGCGTCGCTCATGAAGTAGTCCTTATATATTTTCGGGTGCATCCGGGAAAACTGAATCCACGTATTGTTACGACTCGACCATCTGTACGGATGCATGTTAGCGTTGTATTTATCGCGATAGGCTATTTTTAGTTTTTTTGCATTATGACCGATATATGCTCTAATCGCGATAATTTGAATCACTTTGGTAAGCAATGTGTACGATCTACTTCAGCAACGCCTGCACACAATAGAATCTCAACAACTGCATGATTACCTGCGCGAATCGCGCACCGGGCTGGAAAAGGAAAGCCTGCGGGTAAATGCCGATGGGTATCTGGCGCAAACCACACACCCGCAAAGCTTGGGGTCGACGCTGACACACCCATGGATTACAACAGATTATGCGGAGTCATTGCTGGAGCTGATTACGCCGCCGCAAAAGAGGGCCACGGATGCTCTGGATTTTTTATTGAATGTTGAGACCTTTGTCTACCAACAGTTGCAGGATGAGTTGTTATGGACGACCAGCATGCCCTGCATTATTGGTGGTGAGGATGATATTCGCATCGCTGAGTATGGCAGTTCTAACGCCGGGCGAATGAAGCATGTCTACCGTCATGGATTAGCCTGGCGTTATGGCAAGATTATGCAGGTTATCGCCGGTGTGCATTTCAACTATTCGGTTTCAGAAGATTTCTGGCCGGTTTGGCATCAGTTGGAAGGCGAGGGCCAGAGTCTGCGCGAGTTTCGTGATGCGCGTTATATGGGGCAGATTCGCAATATTCAGCGTTTTGGCTGGCTCATTATTTATCTGTTTGGCACTTCACCAGCTATCTGTAAAAGCTTCCTGGATGGTAAAGAGCCATCGGGTACCATGCAGTCGTTTAATCACCATACCTTTTATGAACCTTATGGCACTTCGCTGCGTATGGGGAATATTGGCTATACAAACAGCAAGGCGTCTGAAACCGGGATTCGTGTTTGTTATGACAGCGTGCAAAGCTATGCCGGTAGTCTGCGCGCCGCAATTACTCAGCCCTCAGAGAAATACGAGCAAATTGGCATCAATGTTGATGGAGAATATCGCCAGCTGAACGCGAATATTTTGCAGATTGAAAATGAATATTACAGTACGGTGCGCCCGAAGCAGGTATTGCGTGGTTTTGAAAAGCCGGTGGATGCGTTGAGTGCCCGTGGTATTCAATATGTGGAATTACGCTCGGTGGATGTGAATGCTTTTCATCCGGCAGGTCTTACCCGACGCCAGTTGTCTTTCCTCGAAGTGTTTATGCATACCTGTTTGCTACAGGCGAGTGACCCGATATGTAACGAAGCTAAACAGCGTGTGGATCAAAATCAATACCTGGTTGCTCACCGGGGGCGTGATCCGGAGTTGAAACTGTACCGCCGTGGCGAAGATATTCTGTTGAAAACGTGGGCGCTGGAATTACTGGAGCAGATGTTGCCGGTTGCGGCTATGTTGGATAAGACACATGGTGGCGTGCTGTATACAGAGTCGGTAGAGCAGCAGCTGGAACTGGCCCGTAATCCTGATCTGACACCTTCGGCCCGGGCGCTGGAGGAAATGGTTGAACGTGGCCATGAGGATTTCTTTACCTTTGCGCAGCGTAAGTCGCTGGAGCATCGGGAGTTCTTTATGCAGCGTCAATTATCAGATGAGTTGCAGCGGGAATTTGAGCAGATGGCTAAAACTTCTCTGGCTAAGCAGAGGGAAATTGAAGCCGGAGATGAAATAGATTTTGATGTGTTTCTGGCTAAGTACTTTGCGGGAGAGCTTGAGAGCTAGCTTGGCGGCAATATTAGCCATTTGCCAGCTGGGTATACGGCTCAGATGGAGAAAGCGGAGGGTATCAGCGATAGCGACTCCGCTCTAAGCCATATTTCTTCATCTTATCTGCCAGTGTTTTGCGGGGAATGTCCAGGAGTGCCATCACTTCTTTGATATTGCCTTTGCCCCGATTTAGCGCCTGCTCAATCAGTGCTTTTTCAAACGCTGCTACCTGATCCGATAGTGATAAGCCCGCGACTTTTTCATCAGCGTTCATTAGTGCGCCGAGGTCAAAGTTATAACTCTCTCCCAGCAGCACATATCGTTCGGCGATATTGCGTAATTCACGGATATTGCCTGGCCAGTCATGCCCCATCAGTACATGCAGCGCTTTACGGTTTAACGAAGGAACTTCTGTTTCACAGCGTGCTGCGGCAACCAGGACAAAGTGCTGGAATAATAATGGTATGTCTTCCCGACGTGCGCGTAAGGGCGGGATTTCCAGTGTCACAACATTGAGCCTGTAATAAAGGTCTTCGCGGAATTCCCGTTTTTCGGAGGCTTGTTTTAAGTCGGTTTTCGTTGCAGCAACCACACGGAAGTTCAGCGGAATCAGCTTGTTTGAACCCAGGCGCTCTATCGAGCGTTCCTGCAGCACCCTTAGTAGCGGTGCCTGCGTCGTCAGGGCCATGCTCTCAATTTCATCAAGGAATAAAGTGCCGTCATTGGCGTGCTCAAATTTACCGATGCGTTGACCTTTGGCACCGGTAAAGGCTCCCGCCTCGTGGCCAAATAATTCGCTATCCAGTAGGTTTTCAGGGATTGCACCACAATTAATAGCAACGAAATTATTGTCACGCCGCCAGCTTTGTTCATGCAGAGAGCGTGCTACCAATTCTTTACCGGTACCGGTTTCACCCCAAACCAGGACATCAGCATCGACATTGGCAATCCGTCCGATCATTTTTCGCAGGCCGGTGATTGCCGGAGTGTCACCAAGAATGCGCGGCCCGATACGACCCTGGTTATCAATCAATGCTTCTTTGAGTGCGCGGTTTTCCAGCGTCAGACGGCGTTTTTCCAGCGCCCGTTTTGCCGTATCCACCAGTTCTGCTGAAGCAAAGGGCTTTTCCAGCAGGTCATAAGCCCCGTCACGAATGGCAGTAACAGCCATGGCAATATCAGCATGACCGCTGATGAGGATAACCGGTAAATCACGATCAATTTTGAGAACCTGCTGCATCAGTTCCAGCCCATCCATTCCCGGCATACGGATGTCGGTAATCAGTGCACCGGTAAAATCGATATCAATCTTCTGTAAGGCTTCTTCCGCTGTGGTACAGGCTTCAGTTTCATAGCCTGCTAACATTAGTGCCTGGGTGACGGAATCCCGTATTGCTTTTTCATCATCAACTAATATTAACCGACTCATTCATCACCTGATTATTATG
Source organism: Thiolinea sp. (assembly GCA_049614265.1). Lineage (GTDB taxonomy): Bacteria > Pseudomonadota > Gammaproteobacteria > Thiotrichales > Thiotrichaceae > Thiolinea. The sequence continues at coordinate 4,540 of JBMZDK010000044.1, read as the reverse complement.
GATATTTGTATTTGCCTGGTTATCATCTTGGCGTAGTTCAAGGACAAAGGCTGCGCCGCCTTGTTCAGCTTTACTCACAGTTAAGTCGCCCTGCATGTCTTTTGCCAGGCGGTAAGAGATAGAAAGCCCGAGACCAAGGCCTTTACCAATACTTTTGGTGGTGAAGAACGCTTCAAAAACATGCGGCATATCTTCTTCACTAATACCACGGCCATTATCTGCGACCTTAATCAGAATATTATCCGCTGCCTGCTCACTGCTGAGCCAGATCTGACCATCTGTTATTTCATCGACGGCTTCCACTGCGTTGCTGAACAGATTAACCAGGATTTGTTCCAGCCAGACCATGTCAGCCCGTACCCATTGTGCTTCAGGGCTACGTCTCTGATGGAAAGTTACCGTTGTCTGCGATAGTTTGGGTTGTACAATTAATAATGCGGAGTCCAGGGCTTTATTCAAGTCACAACGCTCGATTTGACCATGGCTCTTTCTGGAGAAAGTTTTGAGTTGGCGGGTGATAGCGGCCATGCGTTCCGTAAGTGATGTAATTTCCCGCAGATTTGACCCTGCCATTTCGGTTTGTCCGCGCTGCAGAAACTGATGGGCATTATCGGCATAAGTGCGGATTGCACTCAATGGGTTGTTGATTTCATGGTTAATCGCCGCAGATAACTGGCCCAGTGCCGCCATTTTAGCGGCCTGTACCAACTCTTCCTGTGTGTGACGCAGTAAACGTGTGCGTTCCTCGACTTTAATTTCCAGCTCTTCCCGGGTCTGCTGTTCATAGCGGCGGCGTTGGTGCTGATTTTTCCAGAGCAGGAAGAGTAAAAGGCCGGTAAATGTTAAAAGTAAAGCAGCCAGCCCCAGCGCAAACTTCACTGAGTCACTGAGTGGTGGCCATGTAACCAGGAGATAGACATCCCAGTCATATTTCGGTTGATCCAGGTGTAAAACCAGGTAACGTTCTTCTCCCAGCCTGGCGACCTGGAAATCTTGATCCAGTGGCGAAAGGCTGAAGTTTTCCAGCGGTAATAATGATTTCCGTGGGTAGCGGCGTGTTGCCTGAATCTCACGTCGCTTGTCTTGTGAAAGAGGTTGTAGCGTTCGGGTTAGCCAGTCTGAATGGCTGGTCATGAAAATAATGCCATCTCTGTCAGTCACCATAAACTCTGCATCATCATTCTGCCAACCGGTTTCCAGTGGCCCGACACTCATTTTAACCACAACTACGCCAATGAAGCGGCGTTGTTCATTGGTGACAGCAGCACTGAAGTAGTAACCACGTGCTCCGGAGTTGGTTCCTACGGCATAATATTGACCGCTGCCATTGACTTTTGCCTGCTGAAAATAGGGGCGGAACCCAAAGTTTTTACCAACGAAGCTGTGTGATTTATCAAAATTACTGCTGGCAATGGTGACACCGTCTGCATTCATCAGATAGATATCCAGAGCACGTGATACCCGTCCGAGGTCTTTCAGATAAATACCCATTTGGTAGCGTGAAAGCTGAGATTTGCGATCAATGAAGTGGCGGATAGCCTGGTTGCGTGCGAGCACTTCCGGCAGGTATTCATGACGTTCTAGCGCAGCGTTCAGGTTATTGCTGAGACGTGTCATATTCAGGTCAGCAACATTGCGTAGGTGCTGCAAAGCGTTACGCTGGGCCGAAAAGTAAACTGCCAGCAGAATGAGGAGAATAAACAGGATAATCAGCCACGCCGCCAGTTTGCGTCGATTGGGGTCGTGGCTGTCGAGAATTTGCCGCGAATAACTATACAGTTTATCCCACGGGTTGATCATAGTTTCAGGTTTCTAAATCTCTTAACTCCCGGCGCAGGATTTTGCCAACATTACTTTTAGGGAGATCATCAACAAATGCATACTGTTTCGGGCATTTATAACCGGTTAGTCCTTCTTTACACCAGCCAATTAACTCCGCTTCGGTCAGGCTATCATCGTTTTTCACAACATAGGCTTTCACCACTTCACCAGAACCGGTATCGGGTACGCCAATGACGCCTGCTTCCAGCACCTTGGGGTGAGCAGCCAGTACATCTTCCACTTCATTAGGATAGACGTTAAAACCGGAAACCAGCACCATATCTTTGATGCGGTCAACTAATTTGATATAACCCTGATCATTGATAATGGCGACGTCGCCGGTGCGGAACCAGCCATCAGTATCAATAACTTTTGCGGTTTCTTCCGGACGTTGCCAGTATCCCTGCATGACTTGTGGTCCGCGTACGCATAATTCACCTGCTTCACCAACCGGTAATTCATTGCCATCAGCATCACGGACGCACACTTCTGTTGAGGGTACGGGCAGTCCAATCATCCCGTTGTAACCCTCTAAATCGACCGGGTTGATCGAGACTGCGGGAGAGGTTTCTGAAAGGCCGTAAGCTTCCAGCAAAGTTGCACCTGTAACTTCCTTCCAGCGTTCAGCCACCGATTTTTGCACTGCCATGCCACCACCCAGGGCAATCTTAAGCCGTGAAAAATCCACCTCTTCAATACCGGGAGTGTTCAACATGGCGTTAAACAGAGTGTTGACACCAGAGATAAAAGAAAATGGCTCTTTCTTTAACTCTTTGATGAAAGCGGGCAAATCCCGTGGGTTGGTAATCAGAATATTCTTAGCGCCAATCTTTACAGCAAACAGCGCATTCCCGGTCAGGGCGAAGACATGGTAAAGCGGTAATGCGGTGATAAAGACTTCTTTACCCGTTTCCAGATCGCGCGATGTCCAGGCATCAGCCTGCAGCAAGTTGGCGAGTATATTAATATGACTTAATGTCGCCCCCTTGGAAACACCGGTTGTGCCTCCGGTGTATTGCAGGAATGCAACATCTTCCGGTTTAAGTTCCGCATCAGTGAAATCGTGCTGAGCGCCTTTGGCTAATACCTGATTAAAGGGGATGGCAGTGGGTAATGAGAATTTGGGCACCATCTTTTTGATATATTGCACGACAAAGTTGATTAGCATGCCTTTTGCGCCGCCAATCATATCGGCAATCTTAGTGGTGATTACGGTTTGTACCGGTGTTTCCGGTAAAACGGATTCCAGCGTATGTGCAAAGTTTTCCAGAATGACGATGGCTTTGGCACCCGAATCATTGAGCTGATGTTTGAGTTCACGTTCGGTGTACAGAGGGTTGGTATTGACAACAATTAAACCGGCGCGGAAGGCAGCAAATAAAACGACCGGATATTGCAACAGATTGGGCATCATAATCGCGATGCGGTCACCAGGTTGCAGACCGGCTTCATGCCGGAGGTAAGCCGCAAATTGCCGGGTAAGGCGCTCCATGTCACTATAGCTGAGCGTCTTACCCATATTGGCAAAGGCGGGCAAATCGGCAAATTGTTTCGTGGATTGTAAAAATAAATCCTGTAATGATTGATACGGACTTAAATCCACTTCATGCGGAACGTGTTCCGGGTACTGCGCCAGCCATAGTTTTTCCATTATCTCCTCCTGCCCTGTTTGTTGCCTGAGTATAGTTATCAGGTGGCTGTATTGTAATTTTTATAGGCAGGAAGAGCAATTTACATTAGTTTGCCCGGTTGTGGAGGTAAGGGCGCACTACAACACGGCGGTTAGCAGCATAATCCATGGCACTGGTGCCCGTGCTGACCGGATTTAATTCGCCGTATGACTGAACGACGAAACGGTTTTTCAGTACGCCCTGAGATAACAGATAACCCTGGATAGAGGCTGCCCGCAGTGCAGTCAAACGCTCATTATAAGCATGGCTGGAGCGTGGATCTGCATGGGTTTCGATAACATAGTTATACATTGGGCAGGCACGCATGCTGGCCGCCAGTTCATTCAGTACATAATGGTTTGAGTGATCAATTTGTACCTGATTGGTTGCAAACATATCGATATAAGTTCTGACCGCACCGTTGCAGTGGTTTGTCGCAGGAGGTGGTGTAAATTGTACCGGTTGTGGCTGAGGAATGGGCTGCTGTAAAGCGGCAAGTTCCTGAGCAATTTTCTTTTTTAACTGGCTGATTTTTGCAGAAGGTTCCGGCTTAGGTCTTTTTTCCAGCCACTGTGCATAGTCCTTGTCAGCTTTCAGTTTTTCCGCTATGAAATTATCGATTGTTTTCAGAATGGTCTGGCTCATCCAGCCTGATGGATTTGAGCAATCATTTGTATTGTGCCCTTCACCCCAGGTACTTAGCTTGTAGTTTGTTTCCGGGTCTCGCAGAACTTTTGCTGCCTGAGAAAAAGATGTCCAGGTACTCATCGTGCAGCAGTCCGGGCGATAAGGCGCAGGCTTTTTACCTTCTTTGGCTGGTGTCAGGTGAGGGGGGAAGGTCATATAAATATTTAGTTCCGGCTGGCCGTGAGTACGTTTCATTTCTTCCTTACTCAGTAGCTTTAAGCCGTTCTTTGTCAGTCGCTGGCGGATTCTTTCCTCCAGTTTATCGATCATTTTAACCTTCTTGTTGCCTGCTGATTTTAGTAAGCCGGCAACATCAAGGTGTACACCTTCAAGACCACTAAGGGACAGATGGTTCTTCTGAA
>JBMZDK010000043.1:0-20434 GCA_049614265.1 Thiolinea sp. | reverse complement strand
CAGGCAATATCTCATGAGGACTTCTGGCTGAAAAGTGTGTGTGCGGTTACACTGAACTTTTTGCGGGTTGATTCAGGAATAGCAGGATGTCTGAAGCAGTAAATTTACTGGATGAAACGCTGATAAAGGCAGGGTTGTCTGTTGAAGCGGAGTCTATGCTGTCAGCCATACATATTTTCCATGAATTGCCCTCGACTAATGAATGGCTGCTGGCTCAGGGTGGGTGTGGTGAGTTGTGCCTGGCTGAAAAGCAAACAGCCGGGCGTGGTCGTCGTGGTCGCAGCTGGCAATCACCATCGCAGCAAAATATCTATCTGTCGTTGCGCTGGTGTTACTCAGCAGTTCCTCCCAATTATGGCTGTCTGAGTCTGGTGGTGGGTCTTGCGGTAGCCAGGGCTTTGGACAAGCTTGGAATTTCAGGGCATGGCCTGAAATGGCCCAACGATATTTATTATCATGACCGCAAATTAGGTGGCATTCTGTTGCAAACTGCGAAGCCATTACAACAAGTGGTTATTGGTATTGGTTTGAATGCGAATATGCAAACGGAAATGGCTGAGGGTATTGACCAGCCATGGTGCAGTTTACGCGAAATCAGTGGAGGGATTGTTGATCGTAATCAGGTTGTTGCTTTGATTCTTAATCAGCTGCTGCCAGCGCTGGCAGGATTTGTGAATTTGGATCGTGGGCAGTTTGCTGCGGAATGGCTAAGTCGGGATGTCTTAGCAGGACGGCCCGTTATCGTACATCAGTCTGATCAGAGACTACCAGGCATTGCGCAGGGCATCGACCCTGATGGTGGTTTATTAGTGGAAATGACTGATGGCCTGAAGCGCACGTTTACGGCGGCAGATGTTTCGGTAAGGTTATGATGGTTGCAACCAGCAGTGGAATATTATTAGTTGATGCCGGAAATACCCGCCTTAAGTGGCTGTGGGTAAATGAAGGGGATTTTCATAAGCAATCACAGCAGGCTGAAACGTATGCTGTCGGTGAATCACCACAGGACGGCGCATTACGTGTTCTTGAAAAACTGCTAAATCAATATCAGCCAGAGAAAGTGACGCTGGTTCATGTATTAGGTGCAGAGTTCAGTCATGTATTAGGCATTGTGTGTCGTCGCTTAGGGTGTGAGTTACAGCTGGTTAAAGCGGGACACGAAGTCGCTGGCATCCGGTCAGCTTATGCTAATCCGGCTCATTTCGGTGCCGATCGGCTGGTTGCCCTGATAGCAGCACGGTTTTTTGCACAAAACAGCCCGGCAATTATTATTGATTGCGGTACTGCCGTGACTGTTGACGCTGTATTACCGGATGGTCAGCATTTAGGAGGCCTGATTTTACCGGGGTTGCAATTATTGAGTGATGCGCTGATTCAGCGTACACAGGCAAAGCATATGTCTGACCCGGTATTTGAGGCGCCGGTAATCTTTGCTGATAATACGGCACAGGGAATGGGAAGTGGTTGCCTGTTTTCCTTAACCGGTGCAATAGAAGGTATCTGTCAGCGTATGTGCGATGAAATGTCTGATAACCCACAGAGTGTAATGAAAATTATCTGTGGTGGCGATGCTGCCAGGGTACATAAACATTTGACAGGCGATTTTCGTTTGGAACCAGCGGCCTTAATGACTGGCCTGTGGGTAATTGCGGGGCATTACTGATGTATGCAACGTTAATCATTTTGTTAATTCTGAATTTGTCGCTCTTCACGGTGAATGTGGTGATACCGGCGGCTCAGCCCCGTTATAAACCGCCCGCAACTGAACCCGGAATTCCGGCGCTGGAACTGGTAGAGAATGTGATGCCGGTGGCATATAGCAGTACGGCAGGTATTGCTGAGAGTAGTTGCTATACGATTGGGCCTTATGTGACGGAGCGATCCGCACAGTTAGTGATGGCACGTATCCGGAAATATGGACTGGCTGTACAGATGCGGTCGTTGCAGACATTAGAAACATTGAATTATCTGGTTTACATTCCGGCACAGGATAGCCTGCAGCAGGCACAGACAATTGTTGCTGACCTGGAAAATTATGATGTTAAGCAGCATTTGATTATTGATGACGGGCCATACAAAAATGCGATTTCACTGGGGTTTTTCAATGACGCAAATAAAGCAATGCGGCATGCAGAGTATATTCGTTATCTTGGTTATGACGCCCGTTATACGGAACAGCGGGCGAAACGCGCAGTGTTCTGGCTGGATTATGATGAGCCTTTTGGCAGCAATACGCCGGTTCTTGCCTGGAGTAAAGCGGTGGATAGCAGTTCCTCATCTCAGCTTATCCCCCGTTCCTGTGGCAAATAAAAATTGTGATTAATAGATCAGGCAAGCATCTTACTGCAGCCTGTCATCTCTAAACCCCCAATGGTTGAATATCCCGAATGAAAATCAAACGTGCACTTTTGATTGCAGCTCATGGTAGCCGTCGTCAGCAATCTAATGATGAAATTAAACAGCTTGCCAATAAGGTAAGCCAGCAGGCTGATGGTCAGTTTGACTGGGTTTGTCATGCTTTTCTTGAGCTGACTGAACCTTCGATTGAAAATGGGATTGACCACTGTGTTGAACTGGGGGCAAATGAGATCGTTGTTTTGCCATATTTTTTATCTGCCGGGCGTCATGTCGCTGAGGATGTTCCGGGTATTGTGCAGTCAAAGCAGCGCGAATATGCAGAACAGAATGTGCGGCTGCGGCTGCAAAATTACCTGGGTGCCTCGCCGGTTATGGTGGGGTTGATTATGGAGGCAGCACTGGCGGAAAAGTGTGCTTGTGGTGAAATGATGGAGAACTGTCATTACCCGGCTTGTCAGGCCTGAAAAATGAGGGGCATTTGCCCACTTAAAAGCAGGGCAAAAAATTATGGGATGGCTCCAGAGAGTCGTGTAAGGCTTCAGCCTTGAACCAGAGGTTCAAGTGGGTGCTTCCTGACAATTCTTTAGGCTTACCGACCTGCAGTCATGCACACGGAATTGAAACGTCGCTCCCGGGTTTTGTAAATAGGCTCAAGGAAATTATCCACCCCATCACGAGTACCCCAGATGACCATCCTTGAGACCATACTAGTACATTTTCACTCCACATGAAAGGCTGAATCCGGTGAGTGGCAGGGCGGTATATTCCGGATAACCGGCAGTTGTTGAAATACCTCCGGATTTACATCAAAAATGTGTCATATTTTCAGGTAATTCCCTTGCGGATTGGCTATTATTTAAAGGGATGGAGTCAGAAATTACTGACCCTGCTGTCTGATGAGTAAATCCTTTCCGGTCTCAGCATGTCCGCACCAAGACGGATAGCCTGTAGGTTGTGTCAACAGGTATAGACAGGGTCATCATTTTGTGGCGCAAAATATTCTCTGTACAGCTTGATTCATTATCGGGGCGCCTCTTAATTCAGCGGCAGTTTCTGTCAGGAAACCAGCTGATTTTGCCCCGCTGATACAGCCGGTCAGTGCGTGTCCGGTTGTGTTTATGCTTGTGTTTGCAGAATTTCCGGCTTTCGTCAAATTCCATATGCTTTGCTTACTGTGAAAGCTTGCTTTCATATGCTCATCCTCCGGGGAGTAGCAGCGGTATTGTCAGCTGTTTGCCCCGGATGCAACGCCCAATAAATAACATTTTCAGGAAGAAAATATGCGAAATGATAGAAAAGTTGTTATCACCTATGGAACCTTTGATCTCTTTCATATCGGGCATCTGCGTCTGTTACAGCGTGCCCGTGAAATGGGGGATTATCTGATCGTCGGTGTTTCAACTGACGAGTTTAACCGGGGCAAGAACAAAGAAACGGTCATTCCTTATGACCAGCGTGCAGAAATCGTTAACAACATGCAATGTGTTGATGCGGTTATCCCGGAATGCACATGGGAACAGAAACGCAATGATGTTATGAACTACGGTGTTGACCTGTTTGTGATGGGGGCAGACTGGCGCGGACATTTTGATTTTCTGAATACATATTGCCAGGTGGAATATCTGGAGCGCACGCCGGATATTTCTACTACGCTTCTGAAGTCGCATGTCAAATGCAATAAACGGGTGCGGACTGCACCCCTGATGGTTGAAGAAGTAATGGGACTGCCTGCATGAATACAGCGTTACAATCCTGTGTCACCAAAGAATCACGTTATCAGGATGTGGATAATGTGGTTTATTTTGCCGGAAAAACCGGCAACCTTTATCAGTTACAGCAATGGCTGCATCCTTTTCAGGTTTTGCAGCAGCAGCTGGGTCGCTTGCTGATTGTGGTGCGGGATGCTGCTGTATATAGCTGGGTGCAGGACGAAACCGGTTTTCAGGTTGCCTATTGCAAGACGATGGATTCACTGCAAACCTTATATGAAAATAATGATTTTAAGTGCATTTTGTATGTGAATAACAGCGCTCTGAATTTTCACTCCCTGATGAATAACAGTGCTTTGCATGTGCACATAAACCACGGCGAAAGTGAAAAAACCTCAACGTTTAGTAATCGGGCAAAGGCATATGACCGGGTATTTATTGTGGCGCAGGCTGCGCTGGATAAATACATGCAGAATCTGATTAATATTGATGCTGGCCGCTTCGTTAGAATTGGCCGTCCACAGCTGGATTTCATCGAACCGGTTGCTTTACCGGCGGCGGGTAAGCCCGTGGTGTTATATGCACCAACCTGGGAAGGGACGCATTATTCAATGAACTACAGCTCTGTGCCGGAGCATGGTTTGTCAATTGTGAAACAGCTGCTGGCGGGTGGTGAGTATTTTCTGATTTACCGCCCACACCCGAATACCGGTTCACGTTGTGGTCAGACCCGGAATGCTGACCGGCAGATTCGTACTTTGCTGGCAGCTTCACCGGATGCAAAGGTTATGGATCAATGTGCAATTAACACTGTCTTTAGCTGTGTCGATGTTGCGCTGTTTGATAATTCTGCGGTAGCAGTGGATTTTCTCCATTTTAATAAACCGATGCTGATGACCGACTATTTTTATCGGGCAGAGCGTCAGGACAAGCCGCAGATTACCCGTGCCTGCCAGATGCTGAGTGCGGACTCTTTACAGATTGTTGCAACACCGATAAAAGCGGCGTTGGATAATGACCCGTTTGCCACTCAGCGTCAGGCCATGCGCCATTATTTCCTTGGTGACTATGCTGCGGGTGAAAGCACTGAAACCTTCGTGAAAGCCATTGAGGATGTTATTGCGTTACGCGATCAGGCCATCAGTGCTCAGGAACTCACTTTATCGCACTAAACAGGAAGCGGTTTACACAAAAAAAGTATTCATTGTTTTTTGCTTTTTCTGCCAAATCATCACGCCACTGTTGAACCTCTTCGGCAGTGGCGTGACCATACTTTTTGGCGACCCCGGACAGCCAGCGTACTGAAGTGACTGAGAAGTTAGCCGGAGTCATGCTGGTATTCAGGATGGGAATCGCTTCAGTACGTAAATTGCGAAAGCCTTTTTGCTTCAAGAGTGTGCGGAGTTTAGGGGGGAGATTCGGATTGGGTACCGCCTGATCAAAAGCACTCAGAATGCGCCGGCTTAATACATCATCACTGCTATTAATCACAACTCCGCGCCAGTCAGTTTCAACAATGGCGATGCGGCCAGCCGGTTTGAGTACCCGGTATAATTCACTGAGTGCTGCATCAAGATCAGGTACATATAATAAAACCTGTGTGCAGGTCACCACATCGAAGCTGTTATCTGCTGCCGGTATTTGATCAGCTGCCGCCTGTTTCAGCTCTATTTGTGGTAAGTCGTTGCACCGTTCACGTCCGACTGCCAGCATATCATCGCTGTTATCAATCCCAACTACCCGTCCCTGCCCGCCGACCAGTGCTGCCATTTCTCTGGCAAGAAAAGCAGTGCCACAACCAACATCCAGCACATGCTCACCAGCATTTAGTGATAATGCCTGTAAGGTCTGTAATCGCTGCCTGGCAATATCCGGTGTGTTGTAGCTGAGTTCAATGTTTTTTGCGGCCTGTTTGTCATATTTGATTGCCATAAATCTCCGGAGCCTCTTACCGACAGTTTAGTTGCCGGATATGTTACCATGCCCGCTATGAATTACCTGGCTCATCTCAGTCTTGCGCAGTCGCATAGCTTGTCGCTCACCGGCAACTTAATGGGAGACTTTATGAAAGGGGTGAGGATCGGCGAACTGCCCGTTGCTATTCAGCGTGGTATTAGCAATCATCGTGCAACAGACCGGTTTACCGACCAGCATCCTGCTGTCCTGCAACTGAAACCATTATTCAGTGAGCGTTACCGGCGCTTTGCCGGGATTGTGGTTGATGTCAGTTTTGATTATTTTCTGACGAAACACTGGCAGGACTTTCATGCCGTACCACTGCGGGGCTTTCTTGATGAAAGTTATCAGGGCTTATTAGCCGGGCGTAAACACATGCCTGTTCGTATGCAGGAGACCGTAGAAAAAATGGCGGCGCAGGATTGGCTGAGTGGATACTCAAGCTTCGAACAGGTTGGGTTTGCTCTTGACCGGGTTGCTGAGCGGATTCGCTTTCGAAATGATTTCTCCGGCGCCGGTATTGAGGCTGAACAGCACTATTCTAAGCTGGAACAGGCATTCCTGATCTTATATCCTGAATTGCAGGCACATATCAGCCAGCTGGCTATTGAAACAAAATGATAAAATAAAGGAGTCTTCGATGGTTGTTCGCCCCGGTGAATTCCCCGGTTCACATGAGCGTCATTTTATACGCAAAGCAAATAACCCATTATTTGAAGCTGAGGCTCTGGTTCCTGATGATGCAGGCTTGTTGAATGCGCAACAGCTTGACCACGACTTGCTGTTGGTTTTTCTCAGTGAGTTTCGTGAATTATTACAGGAAACCAGCGCTTTAGACGGCAATACAGACAGCGACACGGTGCTGGCGTTAAAAGACCGTTTGGATCGGGCTTATGAAACGGCTTCTGCAGTAGCCGATAATCAGCAGCACAGTAAGCAATCTATTCAGCGTTTGCTGGGAATTATTATGGCTGCGGTACGTCAGGGTGCAGGTGATGATATTCAGGCACTGCAGGAACTGGAGCAGGAACAAAGTGCACGTGAGGCACACTTCGAGCTATTAAAATCACAGCTGGTTGCTGATTTATTAAATCCGCGATCTGTCATAACCGCTCAGGAGCTCGTACCAACACTGCTATCAGCAGATAAAGACGATATCTTGCTGGCAGTACAGCTTTTTGATACTGAGCAGCTGGAGGTTTTGTTAGGGCATGGCGCACAATTGCTTGAACGAATGAATGGTGATTTTGCGGAAGTCATAACAGGGGCACGTGAAAGGCTTTACCTGATACAGGGCTATCTGGAGTTTCTGCGCAGCCACGCGCTGAGTGAATGAGTGCCGGTATTTGAGCAAAAGCTTTTCAGTAATTTTATATTCTCTGTTTCGTTTGCTGACGGGTTTTGGGCGCCCGGTATTTTTTGCTATGTGCTCGCCTGCAAAAATTATTAATGCACAATCAGTTTAACTAATTTTTTTGCAATTGTTACAAAGTTTACTATCATCAGTGATGATTTGGGACATTCGAGTACCCGGATTCTTGCAAATCTGATGTGTAAGCGGCAAGGGCATTTTGCCTTATATCAGCATTTTTTGATTCCGGAAAGTTTATTATCTGTTTGAAAAAACGGGAAAATTTTAATATGCAAACCCCGATAAATATAGTAGGTCAAACTGATACACCGTTGCCTTATCACCTTATGGCAGAGGTTTCTTCCGGTGGGGCCGGGCAGGATAAAACAGGTTTGGAAGGTGATGGTTTATCACCTAAATCAGGTGTGCAAAGGGTATTGATTGCTGATGATTCGATGACCGAACGTGCTAACCTGGCAAGAATTATTCAGGATGCAGGCTATGAAGTGATTACGGCTGGCTCCGGAAACGAGGCGATTGCTCTGGCGGTTGAATATGAGCCGGTTGCAATTTTTCTCGACATTATTATGGACGATGGTGATGGTTATAAGGCCTGCCGCAGTATTAAACGTAATGCTGCCACGGCAATGATACCTGTCATCATGGTTTCCAGTAAATCAAACGCGGTAGATCAGAAGTGGGCGGAAAAGCTGGGAGCCAGTAGTTACGTAGTGAAGCCTTATGCTGATGAAGATATCGTACAGAAGCTTAAACAAATTTAATAAACCCTAAATCCTGTTGCCGGTGTTTTGGAGTGGTCACCTGGCAAATTATGACCCGGAGATGTTGGCTCCGGGGACTTGAGTGTGAAAAAACAGCAGGTTCACTAACAATAATAGAAACAGACCAGAGGAGGTTGGACAATGGCACAAACTGCGTTTTGTTATAAAACCGGTGATTATCATATTGTGCTGGAAGAGGGTATCCGTTCTGAGTTACTGACATTTGACAGTATCTATCCTGTGCCGTTTTCTCCTGATTGGTGTATTGGCCTTGCCAGTGCACGTGGTGATTTGTTTCCTGTGTTAGATATGCATCGGGTGTTGCTCAATCAGTCGCGCCCCGGGCAGCAAAGTTTGCTTTGGCTTAAACATCCCGCGTTTTCTCCCATTGTTGTTAGCTGTGACGGTTTGCCCCGACAAATCGAATTACCTGCTGAGGATGAGGAAAGTGAACGCATGCCTGGTTTGCCCGGTTGGATACGTCAAACCTGGGTGCAGGATAATGAGCTACTTCTGGGGGCAGACCATGCCCGCCTGTTCCGAACCCTTAGCAAACAGATCCATTAAGTACAGGGATGTGCGCTTATTGTGTACATCACCTTCGTTTGAGTAAATTTCGCAGGGAGAGTGTCAGTCTTATGATTAGCGAAAAGTGTATAGGGAGAAAACGATTTACCAGTGTTTTGCAGGCAGGACTGGTGGCGATGGCATTATTTTCAGCGCCGCTTTATGCTGAAAACGGTGTAGGTGATGACGAGATCCGATTAGGAGCCGTGCTGGATCTGGAGGGGCGTTCAAGTGCACTGGGCCAGAATATGCTTAAAGGCATGCAGGCTGCTTTGAAAGATCAGGTGATTGCGGGGAAAAAGCTGATATTGCTGAGTGAAAATGACTCTTATACACCGGATAAAACGGTGGCAGGCGTTAAAAAACTGATTGAACAGGATATGTTCCTGTTTATGGGCAATGTGGGAACGCCGACTGCAAAGGTCGCATTGCCATTGCTGGAAGAAAAAGGTATTCCGGCGCTGGGGTTCTTCACCGGTTCCGGCATATTACGCCCGGATAAGCCATTAATTGTGAATTATCGTGCCAGCTATCGACAGGAAACTGAGGCAGTCATTAAAAGTGCAATGCAGGCGGGTGTAAAGCCAGCTGAGGTGTGTGCGTATGTTCAGAATGATGCTTACGGTATGTCTGGTATTCAGGGCATTAGTGCTGCGCTCAGAGGGCAAAAAGGTGTGGAGCAAATTCGCGGTAGCCTGGAGGAAATTCTGCAGAAAACCGGTGATAATCCAAAGCGTAATAATATCGGCCCGGTCGGGGTTTATGTCCGGAATACCTTCCGTGCCCGCGAAGGTTATGATTCGCTGAAAGCCTGGGAAAAGCAGCAGGGTGTGTCCTGTAAATTAGTGGTGACGGTTGGTTCCTATAGCTCAATTGGTCACTTTATCGCATATGCCAACGGCAAAGGTGAAAATTGGGTATATAGCGCAGTATCGTTTACTGGTGCTGAAAATCTGTTACAGATTCTGCAGCGGTTTGAGATTAAAGATCGTGTGCTGATCAGTCAGGTTGTGCCCTTTGCGAATAGCAGCGCACCATTGGTTACTGAGGCCGGCACTGCGCTTGGAGATGATTTCAACCTGATATCGCTGGAAGGGTATATCGTTGGCAGAATGCTGTTATATGCCCTTAGCCAGCTGGAAACTGAAAATAAGGCGTTGACCCGCGAGAATCTGTTAGGTGTTTTTGCCGGGCAAACTTTTAATCTGGACGGGCTGAATATGGATTTCAGCCAGGACAATCAGGGATCAGATTTCGTTGCAATAACAAAACTTCAAAATGACAAATGGACAGCCATAAGAGAGTCAGATTGGCAAAGGTGGTATAAATGAGTGAAATAGCGAAGAATAAACGGGGCGGCCCACTGACACGACTATCAGTGGCACAGCGGATTTATTTGCTGGTACTGGTTCCTTTATTACTGTTGTTATTAATTGGTGCAGGTTCGATTTTTGCACTGAATCAGAATCAGCAGGCACTGTTAAAAGTCAGTGACCGGATTACCGCCATTGATGCGGGTAATAAGATGATTCGGCGTACACAGCGTGATTACCTGATTTTGCTGTATGAAGTGTCCATCGGCAGCCTGACCTGGGAGGAAGGGCGTAAAAAACTGATACGTGCGCGGAAAGCTCTGGCAGAAAAAACCATCATCCGTTACAAGGAAGCCAAAGGGGTAAATACCGGAGATGCCGGACTACCTGAAAATCTGGAGAATGCTTTACAGGAAATGGATCGCCTGATTCAGAGTATGGATAACGGACTGGATTTGCTTAAAGCTGAAAACCGGAATCAGCTTGAACTTTATTTGCTGAACGATTTGGATGCTGATACTACGCCATCCCGTGATGCGATTCATAAGCAGGTGCAGGAAGATCTGAAGCAAACTTACGCATCGTTTAATAAGGCGAGTGATGATGCCCGTAACTTCCTGATTATTGCTGCGGTAACCATTGTAGCGGGTATGATTTTGGCGGCCTTGCTGGGCTATCTGATTTACCGTTCTATTTCTTCGCAGGTTGGCAGACTGACCAGTACTATTCGTGACATTTCGGCGGGAGATCTGAACGCCCGTGTAGAGCTTGCCGGTGATAATGAACTGGTTGAACTGGGTGATGCCTTTGATGGTATGGTCGAAGAAAGAATTGCCACCCAGAAACTGATTAATGAAGAACATCACCAGCTGAATGAGTCTGTGTTCTCCTTGCTGGAAGCGGTAGCTGATCTCAGTGAACGAAACCTGACGGTAAGAGCGAGGGTGACTGAGGATGCTACCGGCCCGCTGGCCGATGCGATCAATCAGCTGGCTGAAGATACCGGTGAAGTGCTTAAAGAAGTTCGTGATATCGCGGATTCGGTAGAACATACCTCGCAGGAGGTAAACCAGCATGCACTGTCGGTGAATAAGCTGGCTATTCTGGAACGGACAGAGGCCGAGGAAACTACTCAGCAACTGTCCCGCATTCTGCGCAGACTGGATTCTATTGCTGATTCCGCACAACAGGCAAACAGTGTTGCCGGTATTACTTCTGATACTACACGGAATGCGCAGGAATCGGTGGCACGTACACTGAATAGCATGTCAGGTATCCGGGACACAGTGCAGGAAACCGGTAAACGTCTCAAACGCCTTGGTGAACGGTCGCAGGAAATCTCCCGCATTGTGGATATCATTAATACGATCTCCGAGCGTACAACGGTGCTGGCATTGAATGCGAATATGCAGGCAACGGCAGCAGGTGAGGCCGGTCGTGGTTTCTCGGTTATCGCCGAGGAAATCCAGCATCTGGCGGAAAGTTCCCGTGAATCTACGGGGCAGATTGGTGTGTTAGTAAGGAATATTCAACAGGAAGCTAATACCACTATCCAGAATATGGATGAAACCATTGCTGAGGTGGTTGATGGCTCCGGACTGGCTGAACAGGCTGCTGCACAAATGGATGCGACACTGGAGGCAACTAATAAACTGGTTGATTCAGTGGAGAAAATTGCCGGGGATTCAGCAGATCAGGTGAAAATTAGTCAGGAGCTGCAGACCCGCGCTGAGCGGATCGTGGAAGCTACCCAAACTACTGGTAAGGAGTTATTGTCGCTAACCGGGCTGACCCGCAATATGGCTGACTACGGACAGCGATTGGCGCAGGCGGTTAAAGTTTTCAAACTGGAAGACTGAGCCTGTTATGGACGTGCTTGAAGAAGAACGCCTCGCATTTGCTGAAGAGCTGGAAGAAGTTGCTCTGCAGTTATCTCTGCAAGACCCCGGTTTGGTGATTGAAGACCGCGTACAGCAGGTAAACGATGAGTATGAACGGCTGGCGATGGCAGCTGAGATGTTTGCTTTGCCGGAAGTCAGTGCTTTGGTTAACTGGAGTCAGTCGAGCCTGAGCACACCGGCGATGCCGGATTTGCTGAATAACGGCAAATATTTTAACTGGCTGGAATTAACCGCACTGACATTTCGCGAGCCTGAGGAAGTGAGCCACCTGCCACTGTTAATGGCTGAGCTGACGGATCCTTTATGGCCGGAGCCATTAGCGCCGGAACAATTGCAGGGGTTTTTGCTGAGTCTGCGCCCTGAAGAAGGGGAATCTGCTGATGAGGCTGAATCGGCTTCTGATGTTGAGCGCTCTGATAATCCACTGAGCTTTGCAGCAGACATTCACCCTGAACTACTGGCCGCTTACATGGAAGAGACGCCAAGCCATGTGACTGAGGCAGCGCGTCTGATTCGTTTGCTGGCTATTGGTGCCGCGAATGATGAGCAACGCCAGCAAGCTGCACGACTGGCACATACGCTCAAGGGTTCCAGTAGCGTGGTGGGTGTTGAGCCGATTGCCGGGTTTACGCACCGTCTGGAAGATTTGCTGGAGTTTCCGCTGGCTACCATCGCTCAGACAGAAGGTCTTGGGGAGACTTTAGAAGCTTCTGCAGATTGCCTGGAGTCGATGTTTGATAATCTGCAGGATAGCTCCGGACTGCCTGATGAATATCCGCATTTGCATCAGCAGTTGGGTGAATGGCTGGATCGCCTGCAGGATGAAGACGGCAGTGATGAAATTGATGATCTGCCGGATTTACAACAACTGACCGAACTACCGGAGTTTTTGCGTTCTGCTGATAATGAATCAGCAGTGAGTGAGGACGTGAATGACGATGCACCGGGAGTTGTTGAGGCTAATGCACCACTGCGACTGAGTGAAGACCGGATTCAGGATATGCTGAGCCTTACCGGGGAGCTGATTACTTCGACCAGTGTGACCGGTGAAGTATTACAGCAAACCCGTAATCTGGGGGCGCAGCTATATCAGCAGGATGAGCAAATCCGGCAGCGTCTGGATGAGCTGGACGGTTTGGTTGATCAGCAAAAACAGCATAACCGTTCCGGTGCTGCTGGTGATGCGAAGATTTCACTAAAAAGCCAGTCTGCCCAACCGGATGATCTTGAACTTGAATCATATAGCGACCTTTACAGTACAACCAGCTTGTTGACGGAAGCAGCGGCTGATAGCCGCGAGATGGCGCATGAGTTGCAAAATAATATTCGTAAACTGACAGATGCTTTGTATCAGCAACAGCGGGTGCAACGTCAGCTGAGTGAAGCTGTTCTTGGGCTGCGCCTGACACCGGTTGGTGAATTGGTGCCGCGTTCAGAGCGTATCGTGCGTGAGACCTGCCGTAAAACCGGCAAGCAGGTAGATATCGATATACAGGGGCAGGAGTTGCAGGCTGATACTGATATCGTTAAAGGGTTGACGGAGCCACTGCTGCATTTGTTGCGTAATGCGGTTGACCACGGTATTGAAACGACTGAACAACGACTTGCCAGTGGTAAACCTGAAACCGGCTCAATTAAACTGCATTTCAGCCAGGCCGGTAACCACGTCACACTTGTGGTTCAGGACGATGGTGCCGGTATGGATCCTCAGCAAATCCGTCAACGTGCATTGAAGCGTGGTTTGTTGAGTGCTGAGCAGCAGCTGAGCGATGATGCACTGTTACGCCTGGTGCTGCTGCCGGGATTCAGTACCCGGGATGAAGTCAGCGAAGTGTCCGGGCGCGGTGTTGGTATGGATGTGGTGCAGGCAGCAATAGAAAAGCTGCGCGGTACACTGCGGATTGCCAGTACACCGGGACAGGGCACCACATTTACCCTTAATTTACCACAGACTTTAATTGCAACACATGCGCTGATCGTGCGGGCAGGCGGTAATCACCTGGCTATTCCGGCGGATAGCGTTGAGCAGTTACTGTATGTTTCGGCTGACGAGAGCATTGTCGATGAGCAGGGTTGGCGCATAGAAACGGAGCGGTATCAGCTACCGGTGCTGAAGCTGGCCGATGTTCTGCACTGGGATAGCGGGCCGGTTGCTGAAGCAGGTTCATATACTTTGCTGATTGTGCGCAGTGAGATTAATACTTATGCGCTGTATGTTGAAGAAATCCTGCCGTCACGGGATATTGTGATTAACAGTTTGGCGCCGTGGCTAAATTCAATTCATAGTGTACAGGGAGCCTGTATTCTGGCTAATGGCGCTGTGGCACCAGTGATGGATATGATTCGTTTGCTTCACGAACTGGAGGAAGGGTCATTAACGCCAAGATCCAGCGCACAGGATGTTGCGTTGCCGGGTATGCGTAAGCAAATGATACTGGTGGTGGATGATTCGCTCAGTAACCGAAAGTCTATGCGTCTGATGCTGGAGGCCATGGGCTACAGTGTGCAAACCGCTGTGGATGGTATGGATGCGCTGAAGCTGATGAACAGTCTTGAAGTGGATCTGGTCTTGACTGACCTTGAGATGCCGCGCATGAATGGCCTGGAAATGACGCAGGCAATTCGTATCTGGCCGGAAATGAAGCATTTGCCAATTATCATGATTACATCCCGTGGTACGCAAAAACATCGTAAACTGGCCGCAGAAGCTGGTGTTGATGGTTATCTGACCAAGCCGGTACAAACAGAATTGCTGGAGCAGGAAGTACAAAACTGGCTGGGAACACAAATGAATAGCGGTCGGACTGACTCCAATGACAATCATTTAACGGATAAGCCCCTGGCTTATGCAGAAGGGAGCAACATTGATGGCTAATGCTAATCCTGCAAGTACAACCGGAATTTGCCTGCATGCATTACCTGCCCGTGAAGAGGCAGTGCTGAAACGCGTGATCGCTTTCAGTGGCTCACAGGGCCGGAATTATGTGTTATCGGCCATGGATAAAGCAGACATGCTTGTGGTAAGCGATGAAACTGAAGTGGATTTTGCCGATATGAATCCCGAAGGTTGCATGATTATCCGGATTGCTGATCCGGGAACAGCGCGAGCCTATGATGTTCTGATGCAGCGACCATTACTGGTCACTAAAGTCATGCGTACGCTGGATGAGGCGAATGCAATGCTACAGCCTCCACAGCAGGAACCGGAAGCTACTGAATCCATAGAAACCGTTGAAGCGACACCTGTTCAGGTGGTTGAGCCACAGAATGATACTGCCAGTGACAGCGTGCATCCGGAAACTGATGATGCTAAAACTTCAGCAGAGGCCACATCGGAAGAAGCTGATGTTTCATCTCCGGCTGAAGAACAGGCGGCAGATGTTTCTGAGTTAGTCCCTGAAGCGCCGGTCTCTGAATCCGAAACCAAGCCTCAAAATCCTGTACAGGAAAAACCAAAGCCTGTTTTATCACTGTATGCGCAAATCATGGGGACAGGTGTTAAAGCAACAGCTGATACCACCGAAGCTAAATCTGCAGCTGAAACGTCCGACCCCGGCCCGGCGGCTGATAAGCAAGAAGAAGCTGTCAACAACATTACTGTAGCTGATGATGTGGCGATGGCCGAGGCTGAACAAGGGTCTTTGTCAACTGAAAAATTGGATGAAACTGATGGAGAAGCTGCTGAGGCTCAGGCCGACAAAGAAGCTTCTGTTGAGGAAGCGGCTGAAGTAAGTGGTATTGTTGATAGTGAGTTAGCAGACCCAGCAAAGCCGACTGGTACACAGCAGGCTGAGTTTCACCATTTTGCCTTAGTGGTTGATGATAGCGCGGCGATTCGTAAGCAACTGGAGCTTGAACTGCGGGCCGCGGGTATTGGTGCTGATTTTGCTGAAACCGGTGAAGAAGCATTGGAGAAAGTCGCTGCTCAAAGTTACGACCTGATTTTTCTGGATATTATTATGCCGGGCATTGATGGTTATGAAACCTGTCGCCAAATGCGTATCCGCAGCGAAATGAAAAAGACACCCATTATTATGCTAAGTGCAAAGACCTCTCCTCTTGACGAGGTTCAGGGAGTTATTGCCGGTGCGTCAACTTACCTGACCAAACCAGTAAAAAGTGAACAGCTGCAAAAGACATTAAAACGGGTATCAATGTGGCTGGATAATTTTCAGGTCAGTGCATAACAGAATAATTGCTATTTGCAGTATTTTTGATGTCTTCGGAGTTCAGGGGGAGTTTGGCTGTTATCAGGTATAATGGTTGATATAAAAATAATAAACAGTAATGTGTCGGGGCGGACATGATAATTACAAACAATAATCGTCAATTCCTGTTGGTGCTCAGCGTTTTTCTTTGTGGTGTTGTACCGGCAAATCTAATGGCTGCTACATTAGAAACACCTCCGCCCTGGTCTATGGAGCATGCTGCTACTATTCGCCACAATTCCAATGTTGATTCTGCTGAAAATGCTGGTAGTGGGTCAGGAATTTCATCCTGGTATCAGTCACGGCAACGTAATCTCTCTTCAGCTAACAGCAACCTGGAAGGTTTGCAAAGCCGTTCAGATGCCGGTGATAGCGATGCTCAATACCAGTTAGGCATGATTTACCAGAGCGGACGGGGTGTTCAGCAAAGTTTGCCGTTGGCTAAGCAATTGTTTGGACGGGCAGCACAGTCTGGAAATGCTTACGCACAGTATGCTTTAGCACTTTTATTACGGTCGCAGGGTGATCAGGCTGCTATGCAAAAGTCTGTTCAGTTACAGGAGAAAGCGGCACTTGGCGGGCATCCGGAAGCACAGTATGGTCTGGGGATGTTATATGCTAACGGCCAGTATGTTGCCCGGGATTTGTATAAGGCGCGGCACTGGTTACAGCAGGCACAGCAGCGCGGTAATATGATGGCGCAACTGGCGCTGCGGGAATTACCGGTACAAACTGCTGCAATCAAGCCGAAACAGCCAGTGATTCAGCGTCCGGTGGCGATTGCACCCGGAACGCAAAAAATACAACAATATGCTGCTCAAATTCAGCAGCCGGTGGAATCCGTTAAACCGGTTCGCCGCCCGGTAGTGGCGGCTAAGCAGCCTGCCGCTGTGCAGCCAGTTATTGCTACTGCTGCACCGACTTTACCAACAGTAAGTAGTGCTCCGGATGAAGCAAAAATTACAGTAAAGCATAATCAGTCATCAGTTAATCTGGAAGGCATGAGTCCGGAGCAAATTCGTTCTGCTGCGCAACAGGGCAACCGGTATGCTCAGCTTATGCTTGGTGCTTTGTATGAAGATGGCAGTGACGGTGTCAGTCAGGATTATGCCAAGGCGCTGGAATGGTATTTGAAATCTGCGCGTCAGGGGTATCCTAAAGCACAGCATAATTTGGCCCTGTTATATGAAGATGGTCGGGGGACATCTCAAAATTACCGGCAGGCAGCGAATTGGTACAGGAAAGCTGCTGATGCCGGTTTTTCTGAAGCACAGAATAATCTGGCTGTGCTTTATATTTTAGGTAATGGGGTTGAAGCTGATCGCACTTATGCTGAAAAATTATTGCGTCAGGCTGTTGCAAAAGGCAATGCAAATGCGGAGCGTAATTTGAGTATGTTGTTAAATGGTGAGGGTTGAGAGGTTATTCAAGTGACCTGACCTGGCTTGCTCATTCTAAGACGCGAACAACACCTTCCCTCTTTAAAGTGGTTGGGTGCATTCCTAATTTGCTTTACTCCCACCCATACATTCCGGTGATTCGGCGACTTTTCCTGCACGCTCAAAATACTGAGCAGGTGTCAGGGTGTGCAGGGCCAACGCATGAATCATGCCGCTTAACTCATCAGCCAGAATCTTATTGACCATACGATGGCGGGCGACCAGCATTTTTCCATCAAACTGCTCGCTGACGACGGTGACTTTAAAATGTGACTCTGATCCCGGTGGCACATTGTGCATATGGCTTTCATTGACCACTTCCAGAATTTCCGGTTGCAGAGCCTGTTGTAATTTTGTCTCAATTTGAAGCTGGATAGTCATTCGCTTTCCCATAATATCTGTGGCAATTTCTCGCCAATCATCTTGAATCTGTATGATTTACGCGTATATTCTTCGTACACGCGAGACAGTGCTTTTGCAGGTTAATTTTTCAAAACAGGTAGTTTTCATATGCATCATGCATAGTTGCTACAACATGCTAAAGTTTGTTTGCGTCATCAAACAGTATGGCAGCAGTTTTCAGCAGCGATATCCAATACATCTGCTGGATAGGCGACTGATAACTTTTGTCTGTGTTTCAATTCATAATAATCAGATGCGAGCATGAATCAAAAACATAATTTTGACAAGTTAGCCCGGTATCTTGAACGGAAAATCGTGGGCCAGAAAGGGTTGATTAACCGTTTGCTCATTGCGTTGCTGGCTGATGGGCATGTGCTGGTGGAGGGTGCACCGGGTCTGGCGAAAACCCGTGCTATCCAAATGCTGGGGCAGGGTATTGAAGGTGATTTCCACCGGGTGCAATTTACGCCGGATTTGTTGCCTGCCGATATTACCGGAACCGAAGTTTTTCACCCTAATGATGGTACATTTCAGTTTCAGAAGGGGCCATTGTTTCATAATTTGATTCTTGCCGATGAAATTAACCGCGCGCCCGCCAAAGTTCAGTCCGCGCTGCTGGAAGCGATGGCTGAGCGTCAGATTACCGTAGCTGGCACAACCTGGCCTTTGCCTGATCCGTTTCTGGTTATGGCTACCCAAAATCCTATTGAGCAGGAAGGCACTTATCATTTGCCGGAAGCACAGCTGGATCGTTTTTTGATGCATATTGTGGTTGATTATCCGACAGCAGAAGAAGAGCGGTTGATCCTGTTACTGGGCCGGAAAGAGGCGATGGAAACTGTGACACAGGATCAGGTACCTGAAGATCCTGTGGTAACGGGAGAGGATATCCGTTCAGCCCGCCGCGAAGTGCTGGAAGTGTATATGGCGGAAAACGTGGAGAATTACCTGTTGCAGCTGGTACTGGCAACACGGAATCCTGAGCGCTATGGAAATTCTTTGTCCGGTAGTATTGCCTACGGTGCAAGTCCGCGCGCGACCCTGGCGCTGGATCGTTGTGCACGGGCACACGCCTGGCTTGGTGGCCGTGATTTCGTTAGCCCTGAAGATGTGCAGGCGATTGCACACGATGTTCTGCGTCACCGTATCTTGCTAACGTTTGAAGCAGAAGCTGATGGCATGACAGCAACCCACATTATTGACGAGCTGCTGGCGCTGGTTGCGGTACCCTGATGCGGGAAGGGGATGGGCTGGTTTTTAGTTCACTGCAATCACTGCTGGGATTGCAGGCTCAGGTTCGTACACTGAATCTGGCGAAGCGCCACGCGCAGGCCAAACATGTCGGGATGCACCGTTCACGCTTTAAAGGCCGGGGGATGGACTTTGCCGAATCCCGCCCCTATCAGGCCGGTGATGATATTCGTACTATTGACTGGCGGGTAACCGCGCGCACCGGAAAAGTACACACCAAAGTATTTCAGGAAGAACGGGAAAAGCCGGTATTGGTTTGGCTCGACTTACGCGCGCCAATGTTTTTTGCCACACGGGGGCGTTTTAAAAGCGTGGTAGCAGCAGAAGTTGCCAGCTTGTTATTGTGGAAGACGTTGGCTGAGGGTGACCGTGCAGGTGGTGTGTTACAGGATGACCAAACTTCGGTGGAGTTTAAACCGGCACGCAGTCGTTCATCAGCATTGAATTTTATGCGGAAGCTGGCTGAGGCAACACAAGCATTACCAACCGGCACAAAAAATAATCCGGATGAGCTTTATGAAAGCTGGCGGCGACTGCGGCGGGTAACTGAAACCGGGACTCAGGTATTCATAGTCAGTGATTTTCGGGCTGTGGGTAACGCTGCCCTGAAACAGTTGGCAATGATAAACCGCCATGCTCAGGTTGGTTTGATTTCGATTCGTGATCCGTTTGAAGAGAATCTGCCGGACAATGAGCGTTTACGCCTGAGCGATGGTGAAAAAAATATCTGGGTTAATCTGAAACAGAAAGTATGGCGCCAGGCTTATCAGCAACGTACAGAACAGGTGCGTACTCAACTCAAAGATTTTTCCCGTAAACACCACATGCCGTTGATCGAGCTGTCGACCAGTGATTCAGTGACTGAACGGTTGTTAAAATTGTCACGGGGTACGCGGTGAATTCAGGTTTGCAGTTGCGTGATATTCATGTACCGGCTGATGTTAGCTGGTGGCCTCCGGCTTATGGCTGGTGGTTGTTGTTTTTGTTATGCCTGCTTTTAGTATTTATTTTGCTACGGCATTGGCGCAGAAAAAAGGCCAGGCCATTTATCCCTCAGGTCTGTCAGCCAGCTTTACAGGAATTGCAGCGGCTGGAAAAGGCGCATGCTGATAATCCGGGGCAATTGATTCGTGAGCTGTCGGTTTTGTTACGCCGCAGCGCTATCAGTTTATATGGTCGCCACCAGGTTTCAGGCCT
>JBMZDK010000042.1:0-20878 GCA_049614265.1 Thiolinea sp. | reverse complement strand
TTCGGACAGCAACATAAATATCCCCGTCTGTATGGTCTTCCAACCACACTCCCAATCTGCCGGTAGGCGGCAAACTTAATTCTTCACTCAATATAAAATAGTCGAATGTTTCCGGCTCAAGTTCATCCCGTGCCGCACTATGCAAGGTCGCCAATGGTAGCTCAGGCAGGGATCGTGCAACATCAGTGGGAATAGCCGTATCCTTAGCAACATGCCCTGAACCGGCAAAAACAATCATGCGTTGCTTTGGGTGTGCCTGCAAATGACGAACAATATTTGCCGCCATGGTTTCATCCCAAATACGCTGAATCAGAACAAAACTGTCAAAATCACCAGTCCCGCCCATATGATCATCAAAGACAGCCTTTAAATACTTCCGGTATCCATCCTGTGGTGGGTGAATCGTCTGAGGAATTTGCTGACGCTCCTCTTTTGATAATGCCCCCATACCCTCAGCAGAAACCTTACGGGTAATTTCCATCGGAGCATTTAATGCAACGATGGGTAGGTTATGTGTTTTGGCATATTCCATTATTGGACGCAACAAGCGAAAATCGTAACGCCAGCGTTCATAATACCCGCTCTGCTTTAGCAACTCCGCTTCATCCAACTCACCTGACAAATAGTCGTCCAGTACATGCTGAAAGGGCTGTTGAAACCACTCCACTCCAATCGACAAATTTGGATCTTGCTGATGCATCAGTCGTAAAACTGCCAGTTGGTTAAGGTGATGGCCATAATGGTCATGCCGTTCACCGACAAATACAACGCGCTTATCCACCAGTTCCTCGCTTAAAGCAGCAAATTCCATCTCCCTGTCAGCTGACACAACCGGCGGTGAATAGCTTTCAAGAAACTGCAAAACATCCTGCTGCGTTTGGTGCTTCAGTTCTTCTGCTGATAAATGTAGCGGCTGAAAACTCAAAAGCACCAAGCCGATTATTTTGCAAAAATGCTGAAGCCAAACAATAGCTTGTCTTATTTGATGGAAAAATGAATGGTTTTGTGAAAACAGGGTCATACTAATTCAAGCCCTCTGTTACAGAAGTTATGCGGTAATAGAAAGACAGTTAAGCTAAATTTAGATAGCAAAGAACGACACTACCAGAAACCTTAACCTCAGCGCAGATGAAAATACTTAAAGTCCTGTTATTCGTCATTCTGTTTGTGCCCTTATCAGCACAAAGCTTTTCCGGTATCACCAGCCCGGAACCACTTGTCATCCAACACCAACTAAAAATCACACTTAACCCCAAAACCGGTGAACTCAGAGTCAGGGACACCATAACACTCCCTGACAATGGTCAGTCAGCTTTCAAACTGCAATTAAACAGTCTGTTTCACCTGAGCTATAAGAAAAGACCGCTTCACCCGATTCGCACTGCAAATGGTGTCAGCAGTTACCACCTCGCTGTTGACGATTCACGCCGGTTAACACTGCGTTACAAAGGAAAACCGGGGTCAACCACCAATTGTTCGTGGCTACGGGAGGCCTGTGTACTGCTAAATGAAAACGGTGTATTTCTTGATGGCAACAGTCATTGGTACCCTGATGTAGAAGGTGCACTGCATCGTTTCAGCATGGAAGTATCGCTACCAAAGTCCGGAAAACAATGGGTGAGTCTGAGCCAGGGCAGGCAAACAGCTAAAGGCTGGCAGGAAGATACCCCACAACAAACGATTTATCTGCTTGCCGGGCCATTTCAGGTCTACGAATCACAGCCCGACCCGGAACAACCTAAAGCAATGGTTTTGCTGCAAACCAAAGACCCTGAACTAGCCAGGCAATACCTGGATGCAAGCCATCAATACCTTGCGCAATACAGCCGTATGCTAGGTCCTTACCCTTATGCAAAGTTTGCTACGGTCGAAAGTTTCTGGGAAACCGGCTGGGGCATGCCTTCATTCACCTTGTTAGGCTCAAGAGTGATGCGTCTGCCATTTATCCTCCACAGCTCCTTCCCACATGAAATTTTACACAACTGGTGGGGCAACAGTGTATACGTAGACCCCGGGGAGGGTAACTGGAGTGAGGGCCTGACAGCCTATCTGGCAGACCATCACAATAAACGCAATCATGCACAGCGGGCTGCTTACCGGCGTGAAGCCCTGCAAAAATATCAGGCATTCACAGCAGGAGGCAGCGACTTTCCCCTACGCAGGTTTCGTGGCCGCCATGACCGAACCACGCAAACTATCGGCTATGATAAATCGTTAATGGTCTTTCATATGCTAAGAAAACGGCTGGGTGACCAGCAGTTTTTTCGTGCCTTAAAAGCCTTTTACCGCGACTACCAATTCCGCTTTGCCGGATTCAAAGAACTGCAAAAGGTTTTCGAAAGCCAAACAAAACAGGATTTAGCGCAGTTTTTTAATCAGTGGCTGGATAAAACCAGTGCCCCCCAGGTCATGGTTAGCAACCTTCAGGTAAAAACAATGGATACGAAGGGAAGTGATCCCAACAACCCACTCAGCGTTCAATTTACCCTGAAGCAGTTACAGACCGGTTTACCTTTTTCAGTCGATATCCCGATCAAAATCAGAAACAACAATGGGAATATCAATCACCAGACACTCCACATGAACCAGCGGGAACAGCATTATGCATTACAACTGCCTGAATCAGCCCGCCAAATCATGATTGATCCGGACTTCGACCTGTTAAGACTGCCCAAAAAGAGTGAGGTGCCACCCGCTTTAAATACACTGTTCAATCGTCAGCCGAAAACCTACATTCTACCACGCAAGGCCACGAACGAAATGAAAAAAGCCTGGAGGGATTTTTCGGCTATATTTGCCTATGGGCAAAGCAATATGCCACTACAGTTTGATGACAGTAAGATACCAGCAGGCGATATTGTTGTATTGCTTGGTAAAGATAATGCCATGATCAACCATTTTTCCGGCATGATTCAACAACCCTTTGAGCTTAAAGAACAGGCACTTATGGTGAGTGGAACACGTTATCCTTATAATACATACGCCACGGTGTTGACCTGGCAACTCGGAACACAACAAATCATTCTAGTAACAGCTGATACCGCAAAGGCACTGCAGGGCCTGGCTCGTAAGTTGCCACACTATGGCAAATACAGTTATGTCTTGTTTGACAATGCCACAACAAAAAATGTTGCTAAAGGTCAGTGGCCGGTAATTAACTCACCAATGACATTACAGCTTAAGGTAAAATAAATGCTACGGGTACATCATATCGATGTCCCATGATACGGGAGGAGTATCTATGCAAAACACCGTTAATGGCAGTTGCCTGTGTGGGCAGGTAACATTCACTATCGTAAAAGATTTTAAGGCTTTTCATCTTTGCCACTGCATTCAGTGTCGGAAAATAACCGGCTCCGCACACGCCTCTAACCTGTTCACCTCACCAGAAAATATCGAGTGGAACGCAGGCAAAGAATTCATCAAAACCTTTGATCACCCTGACAATAACTTTCGCAAGGTATTTTGCGGCGAATGTGGTTCAGGTCTACCTTATACATCACGTCGGATACCCATGTTAATTGTGCCTGCAGGCTCGTTGGATGATGAGCCTGAGATGGAGCCAATGGATCATATCTTCTGGCATGAAAAATCTGACTGGTATGAGTCAACACAGGAAAAACCCAGATTTGATGGTTTTCCACCACAAAAATAACAAACAATGTCCGGGCTAGCTCAGAAGCCCTGATAAAAACAAAGTGCCCCAACGACAACAATATGCTATCCGCAATGATAGCAATGTATTAATTTAGAGTGGCTACCTATGAAAATTCTTCTGGCTGATGATCATGAATTGTTTAGCGAGGGCTTTTCTTTATTACTCGGCAAGATATTTCAGCAAAGCCATATCACTCAGGTACGCAACTGGCCAGCCGCTAAGGCACTGGCCAGCAATACCCGTTTTGATCTGGCGATTCTGGATTTGTTTATGCCTGCACAAAATAGCTGGACGCATGAGCTGAATGAGCTAATTAACTGCAACAACATACACACTGTTTGTATTCTGACCTCGTCAGCACATCAGTCTAACGTTCAACAGGCTTTTGCGTTGGGTGTTAAAGGTTATATTCACAAATCCAGCACGCTTGCAGAAATCCACAAGGCACTCGACCTTGTTATGGATGATAAGGTCTACCTGCCATCAAACCTCCAGTCAGACCATGACAAATCAAGTGGTAAATATGGTTCTGAGTTACTCACCGCACGCCAGCACAAAATTTTAACCATGCTCGCTGAAGGCAAGGAAAACCGCAGAATCGCGATAGAACTGAACATCAAAGAAAGTACTGTCAAGCGTCATGTATATAATATTTTTCAGCAACTAAAAGCGGGTAACCGCACTGAGGCCGTCCACCTCGGCAGGCAGCACGGCTTACTACAGGATGAATAAATCCCAATTATTTCCAATAATTTTCTATCTCGTACTACTTTTGTTGCAATTTTGCATACTCTAGTGAATAGCACAATGTGGCTATTTTATTTACATTTCTCCGCAACAGGCTGCCCCGACAGCCTGTTCAGGGATGGAGTTAAAGTAACATTAACTCGCTGCTTGCCCCCCTGCCTGAAAATAATCAATTAAGAGTGTCTAAACATGGATAAGAGAGAGGATAAAGCTGGTCTGTCGAGGCTAGCTGGCTATCTGGTGGCTGTAACTTTAGGAATAAGCGTATTGCCCGGCACTACTCCAGCAAACGAAACAAACAGGGTGAATGCGGTTCCTGATTATGGTGAAAATGACTGTGTATCGTTTAAATATGGTACAAACACGAACCCATTAAACTTCACCTTCGGCTATGCTTGTGTGTCAGAATATTATTGTGAAGTATCCGCACATGGCTGCATTGATGATCATTGTCACTATACAGATTACAGCAAAGGTGCACGTACCGCCTTAACCAACGTATCCATCGCTGCACGGATAGATAGCATTAGCATGGGTGCTGCAGGAAAAGACCTTAAAAGTCATGCCAGGTGGTGTTTAGTACAGGATGGTGCAGGCAACTTCTGGGCACTGGACAAAAACCGGGGCACCAATGAAGGCTTTAGTCTGAACAATCAACATGAAACCATTATTCCCTGCCAGTTCAGTGACAATTTCAGTAGCGATAAGGGCTGTGTTGCAGCCAGACAATAGGCACCCTCAAACTATTACCCAAAAGCGTAACAAAAATTTTAAACGGTAAATACTAATGCAATAAAAGTTCTCAGATGCCCAAACCTCCACCCAGTGAAGCAAAGCATATAAAAATACCTGAGAACTTTTGCACACAACCTCAAGGCAGAAAAACCGGAAAAGTTTGCATGAGTGACCAAGCAGTGCGGCAAAAGTTTTCAGGCACCCAAAGTGGCCTGACTAATAGAACCGGGGCTACAAATTCATGAAAACTTTTGCGCATGTACTTACTACATTTAAAGAGCATGAGACCTGTGACAGTTGAAACAGATATATTAACTGAACTATTGGAGCAAAAACCCTTTTTATCTAAAGTGCTACAAACTTTACCCAGAGATGGAAAAGAATTAGAAGGCTATTTGCAATACGCACAATGGACAAAAGCAAAAAATAAAGCCCATCAATTAAAAGGTATTTTTTACCTACTGGATTCGCCAGAGCTACTTTACAGCTTACAGCAAATTGAGAGGTTCAATATCACACTCATCTCAACAGCTGAATTCAGGCAGCAGTTTAGCCAACAGATCAACGAAACAAGAACAAAAATCAAACACCTCCTTACACATTAATTGAACTTTTTTCTATTGCATGCTCCAATAATACACCCTCAGTATTTAGAGCCATCAATTAATGGCAAAGCTCTTTTTTCTTATATTTTTAACTTGTCTCAATTTAACAAAAATTGTAACGGCCAATATGGCCACCACCATACTTGATGACTCAGAAGGGTCAATCAATGCAAACCGGAAAATAGCCACATTTAAAGCTGCAACAAAAAATCTTAAAGTCAGAGAAATAAGCTCTTCAGTCTATAGCAAAAAATTCCAACCTAACAATATTGAAGCAAACAATTATGGCTATCATGACAATGACTTTTGGCTACGCCTAAACATTCGCTCAGAGTCAACAGCAACCTGGTATTTAACTATCGATCAAGTCGTATTCGGTCAGTATGAGTTATTCGTCATACCTGATAAAAGTAACAATGCCTCCATACAGCAAAGCAGCCCGTTTTTTTCACATATAAAAGATCATCGAACCCCTGCCTGGAAACTGAACTTACCTCAACATACTTCGTTCACTTTATATATAAAAATTTTTAGCCCCAAAGGTCCGTTAATGCTTCCTGTCAGGCTTATGCAGGATAATGAATTCTTATCCCATAGTAACATTCAATATGCTTTTTTTACTGCAATCCTGGCCGGCCTTTTCGTATTGACTTTGCATAATTTAATTTTACTAGTTGCATCTAAAGAAATATCTCATCTTATTTTTTTCATTTTCTTATTAATGTATCAATTAGCAATCTACCGCTTCATTAATATTTACCCACCACTCTTCCATTTGCTTGTTGACTCAGGAACACCGCACTTCATCAGCCTTCTGTTTTTCACCCAATTCATAGGAGGCTATTACTGGTACCTTTTATATCATAAAGTTAGCTTAGCTTTAAAATGGTTGCTTTTGGGTATCATGTTCACATCGTTGTTGATCTCGTTAACAACATTGATTTTCCCAATAAACAACCAGGTATTTTCTTTAACCAGTCTTTCTTTAATAGCCCTGATTCCGGTTATCACGCTGATCACTTTTAGGTCGAAAAACAGCCTGACAAACAGCCTGCGTAATAACTTCTTTATTGCAACCACATTAGTATTGTCATTAAGCATCTATGCTCCGATATACAGCGGATTATTTCCAGAATACCCGGTTGAAAGCGTCTATGTTGGAATGGTTGGTCATGTTCTGACAGCACTGCTGTTTTCTCTGAATCAAATGGAACACAACCGGCAACTCCGTGCTCAGGCAGAGCGTTCAGAAATAAATAACAAAGCAACTCAAAACTTCCTGACCACCATGAGCCATGAACTACGTACACCAATGCATACCATATTGGGCGCCAATGAACTCCTGAAAAATACCCCGCTTGCTGCAAAGCAACAGCGTTATCTGGGGAGTGCAGAGCTTGCAGCACGCCAGATGCTGGCCTTAATAAATGATATTCTGGACACAGCACGGCTGAACAGCTCAAAACCCACCGTAATAGAAAATCACCCTTTTAGTCTTAGTAAACTCCTGGAAGATATTGAAGAAATCTTTCAAATCCAGGCTGCCCAAAAACAGTTAGTATTTAGTATCAGCACTAAAAACATTCCGGCTTCACTGGTAAGTGGCGATGAAAGGCATCTCAGGCAAACACTGACAAATCTGATTGGCAATGCCATTAAGTACACTCAAAATGGCAAAATCACCCTACATGTAGTTCAAGAAGCACACGCCGCTCAACATGAGCAAAATAATATTTACTTTGCTGTTCATGATACTGGCCCTGGTATCAAAACTGAGCATCATGAGTTGTTATTCCAACCCTTTTATCAAACCGACAGCAGTCACTCACGCCACAAAGATGGAGCCGGACTGGGCCTGGCAATTAGTTATCAATTGGTACAACAAATGGGAGGAAAACTAAGACTAAAAAGCACGCCAGGACGGGGCAGTAATTTCTTCTTCACACTAAACTTACCGGTGTGCAATGAACCAGTTCAAAAACAATGCAGGAATATAGCTCCAGAACAACAAAATGACATTCGGCTAAAACAGCATCAGAAGGGCATCAATAGCATAGCAACATCAGTGACAGAAACACACAAAATAACACCAGACACCAAGCCCTTATCAGGCATGAAAGTTCTTCTTGTTGATGATGGTGAATTAAACTTGATAATCGGTGAACAGTTGCTCAACCTCCAGGGAGCCGAAGTTACCTTGGCACAAAGTGGTCAGAAGGCACTGGCACTATTAACAGAACAACCATTCGACCTGGTGCTCATGGATATCAGCATGCCGGATATGGATGGATATGAAACGACCCGCAGGATACGTCAAGATGCAAACCTTCGGGCTTTACCTGTAATCGCACTAACAGCACATGCTATACATGGCGAAAGAGAGCGTTGCCTGAACGTAGGGATGAATGATTACCTTAGTAAACCCTTTCAGATAAAAACACTGCTGGAAGTCATTCAGCGGCATCACCAGGCCGAACGGAAATCATGACCTATCAGTGAATTCTGACAGACAAAAAAATGCCCGACAAAAACTGCTTGCCGGGCACACTCTCCTCCAACTAATTCTTTTCAACTGTAACTGCTAAACAATGCAATAAAATTCCCAAGCCCCACAAAACGCCAGCTAACGAAATAGAAGGCATTAGCCCACAGGAATCTTTGTATACATACTTACTTAGTAATAATCTCCGGCCCCATCACAGCTGTTGGTAACCAGGTTGAAATCCATGGTATATAAGTCACAATAATCAGGAACAGGAACATAATTCCCAGCCATGGTAAAGCAGCTTTTACCACGCCCATCATCGACATTTGAGCCACCCCGGCAGTCACAAATAAATTCAATCCAACCGGTGGCGTAATCATACCAATTTCCATGTTAACTACCATCATAATTCCGAGGTGAATGGGGTCTATACCTAATTCAATAGCGATTGGAAATACCAGCGGGGCTACGATAATCAATAAACCTGAAGGCTCCATGAATTGACCACCAATTAGCAGCAATACATTCACCATAATCAGGAAGGCAATTGGCCCGAGTCCGGCACCAATCATTGCCTCAGTAATCATTTGCGGAATACGTTCTTCGGTCAGAACATGTTTTAAAATCAGAGCATTGGCAATGATAAATAGCAGCATAATCGTGAGTTTACCTGCTTCAAACAAGGTATCACGCGTATCTTTGTGGAAGAAAGTCGGCACAAACCAGATAACCGTCTGAACCACCCACCTCACAAAAGCTTTCAGATACTCCAATGGGTTAACAAAGCCCTGCTGGTATGGCATATCCACACCTTTATTTGCCAGTGGCCCCATGTCTCTGTAAATGAAATTAGCAATAAAAAAAGCATAGACTGCGGCAACTGCAGCGGCTTCTGTTGGAGTGAAAATACCACCGTAGATTCCTCCTAAAATAATGACGATGAGCAATAGCCCCCAGGAAGCATCCCTGGCAGAAGCAAAGACCTCTCCCCAGCCTTCAAACGGCTGTGATGGCAGCCCTTTGATGCGGGCTGCGATATAAATCCCAATCATCAGCATAATACCCGCCAATAACCCCGGAATTACCCCTCCCAGGAACATGCGACCAACCGAGACATCAGTCGCAGCAGCATAAACCACCATTACGATGGAAGGTGGAATCAAAATTCCCAGCGTACCTGCATTACAAATAACCCCGGAAGCAAACTCTTTTGTGTATCCGGAACTCACCATACCGGCAATTACAATCGAGCCAATGGCGACGACAGTTGCCGGTGACGAGCCTGACAATGCGGCAAACATCATACAGGCAAAGACCGAGGCCATGGCTAGTCCACCACGGAACCACCCTACGCAGGCAATCGCAAAACGAATGATGCGCTTTGCCACGCCACCGGTAGACATAAAACTGGAGGCCAGAATGAAGAAAGGAATTGCCAGCAGAGTATAATGGCCTTCAAAGGCTGAAAATAAGGTTTGTGCTACAGAAGATAACGATGCATCAGAATGTATTAACAGAAAAATAATACTGGATAATCCCAGAGATACCGCAATCGGCACCCCGATTAACATAAAGCCAATCACCATCAAAAACAGAAAGAGGATATCCATTGTTATTTTCCTTCCGCTGGTTGTGACTGCTGAGTCATTTCTTCTAACGCCTCTTCCACTTCATGACTGGAAATCAGCGTGTCCGTTTTACCTGTCCAGATAGCCCAGGCCAGCTGCAGGTAGCGAAAAGTCAATAAAGCCATACCAATAGGCAAAGCCAGGTAGGGAATGAATCTTGGTAACTTTTCGTATTTCTCCCCGTCATTCAGCATTTCTGCCAGAAACTGCATAAATCCGGGCATTGGAATATCCTGTGTTTCCAGGAAAGCACGTTTGGTAATAAAGGGATACCAATATTCCCATGACCCCACAAGCAGTAAAACAGAAAAAGCCAGGCAACATGACACAGCTACCAAAGCAACAATTCGGCGCATTGCAGGAGACAATAAGTTAACCACCACATCCACACCGATATGAAAGTGCTTTTTCACCCCATAAGAAACACCCATCAATACAAGCCAGGCAAACAGAAACACCGTTAATTCCAATGCCCAGAGGATATTAGAATTAAAAACATACCGTGCAATCACGTTGGCAAAAGTAATTAACGTCATTAAACCAAGGCAAACAGCGATGCTGGTTTCTTCGATGGTCTCTAAAAAACTGGTGTGAGTGTTGCGGCCTGCACTCATTATTGGCTCCTGGTCAGGGTTATAACAAAAAATACCCTTTCCCATGAACCGGGAAAGGGTAAATACGTTATGTTAACTTAACCCTCGTTAGCCTTCTGTGCGGCTTCAATCAACTCAGCTCCGATGTCCCCTTCAAATTTTTCCCAAACCGGCTTCAGGGCATCAACCCAGGCAGCACGTTGTGCATCATCCAGTGTACGGACTTCACCACCAGCTTCTTTAATCGCATCACGGTTTTTGTTATTGACCGCCGTTGATTCAGAATTACGGGTTTCGGTTACTTCGCCCAGAATTTTCAGGAACTGGTCACGCACTTCAGCATCAAGGCCATCCAGCCATTCAGTCGAAGTCACCACTAAATAATCAATAATACCGTGGTTCGTTTCGGTCGTTCCGTCCTGCACCTCAAAGAACTTCTTACCGTAAATATTCGACCAGGTATTCTCCTGACCGTCGATAACCTTGGTTTGCAAGCCGCCGTAAACTTCTTTAAATGCCATTTTTTGTGGGTTAGCGCCAAGCTGCTCAAATTGTGCAACCAGTACATCCGACGCCTGAACACGGAATTTCAGGCCTTTCGCATCATCCGGCTTGATCAGCGGCTTATTCGCTGACATCTGTTTCATACCGTTATGCCAGTACGCCAATCCCTGTAAACCACGCTTTTTCATTGAATCTTTCAGAGCCTGACCACCTTCCGAATTCTGGAAACGGTCTACAGCATCAATATCTTTAAACAGGAAAGGCAGATCAAAAATCCGGAATTTCTTAGTAAATTTTTCAAATTTTGACAAGGAAGGCGCGGCTAACTGAACATCACCACTCAGCATGGCTTCCAGTACTTTATTATCATCGTATAAGGTCGAATTTGGGAAAACTTCCATACAAGCTTTGCCATTCATTTCCTCATTAATACGCTTTTCCAGCAACGTTGCAGCAATCCCTTTCGGATGCTTATCTGTGTTGGTTACATGGCTGAATTTGATCACCACTTCACCATCATCACACTGCGCCATTGCATTTGTTGAGCCCATCAGCAAAGCCGCAGAAACCGCCAGTCCAATCATCGTATTACGCATTACTTTCTCCTCTGTTTGTCTTAATAGAACAGGTATCTAAGATATACACCTGAACATCTGCCAATCATCAGAATATTAGTAAGCAATAGCCATGCCAACGCTCATCATAAAACCTGCACCAACCTCATAAACCTTATCCCTAAACACTTTCTGTCAATCTTTCGATGCTACCGGCTCAAGAGAAAGAGCCTATTCAGCAAACCAACAGGCTTTTTTTGGCGGAAAACCGCCACAGGTAAAGCAGTATTTTGGTGGATTTTCCCGCTATTTCCAAAGGCAGATGCAAATCATGTCAAATATGGCAAATACACTGGATGTATCATCAACACGCTTTTACACTCATTGAACCGCGATTCAAATTCAGGAATGGATGATGAAACCCTTAGAAGGTATTTTGGTTATATCGGTTGAACAGGCTGTTGCCGCGCCACTGTGTACTGCCCGACTCGCTGACGCCGGGGCACGGGTTATTAAAATTGAGCGTGAAGGCGGTGATTTTGCCAGAGGTTATGATAAAGCTGCCAAAGGCGAAAGCTCCTACTTTGTCTGGACGAATCAGGGTAAAGAATCACTGGTACTGGATTTTAAAACCGAAACCGATAAACAGCTACTGGAAAACATGCTGGCCAAAGCTGACGTCTTTATCCAGAATCTCGCCCCCGGCGCAACGGAGCGCGCAGGTTTTGGCAGTGAAGATTTGCGCTCCCGCTATCCTCGTCTGATCACCTGTGACATTTCAGGGTATGGCGACAATCCCGCCATGCAGGGGATGAAAGCTTATGACTTTCTGGTACAAGCCGAAACCGGACTCGTGGGTATTTCCGGTGGTGAGAACGAGTTGGGGCGCATCGGTGTTTCAGTTTGCGACATTGGCGCGGGGATGACAGCTCATGCCGCAATTATGGAAGCTCTCTACCGGCGGGAGCGTACCGGTGACGGTGCAGCACTGAAAGTATCATTGTTTGATGTCGCAGCAGAATGGATGGCTGTTCCTTTAATACATCATGATTTTGGTGCCGGTGCACCATCACGACAAGGTTTGCGTCATCCTACTATTGCACCCTATGGCTCATACCGGACATCTGATGGTACAGACACTGTGTTATCGATTCAGAATGAACGTGAGTGGCATCGTTTTTGTACAAAGGTACTTGGCAATACCACTTTGCCGGAAGATCAGCGCTTTATTAATAATAACGCCAGAGTACAAAACCGCGAGGCAATGGATAGTGAAATCAATGCTGTCGTCAGCACACTAACCGCTAACGAATTTAGGGAACGTTTACGGGATGCCGGGATTGCCTATGGCGCACTCAATTCCGTGGCAGAATTTAGTGATCATCCCGCCTTACGTCGTCGGAAAATCACAACGCCCGACGGTGAAACAGTCAGTTTACCCGCCCCGCCGATTATCTGGGCACAGGAAAAAACCCGTGAGAGTCAGCCTATCCCGGCTACAGGAGAGCACTCCAAAGCGATACGACAGGAATTTGGCACTCACTCCAAATAACGCAGGAAATCACTGTGCAGAAAAATCCGCTTGATGAAGTCCAATCCCGCCTGGTATTGCTGGTTTGTACCGGTGTTTTCCTTAGCCTTGGCATTATGGTGTCAATGCTACTGGATATCGACAATCTGAAAAATGCCGGTGAAGGCACCCTGTTTGCTTTGGATAACTACCTCGGCATTTTAAGCTATTTGATGATTGCTGCTCTATTGTGGCAAATAAGCACAGAGCAGCGGGATGAATTAGCAGAGTTACTATTTAATTTGCCCAACACACAAACCCTGAAATCCTATTTTCGCCTGAGTGTAGGTATTGTCATTTTAAGTATTGGACTGACTTACCTGCTATTTTACCCACTGTCCCTGTTTATTCCGGAATGGGTGCAGGGCCGTTTACTGGAAGCACCCTATTTATTTTACTGGGATGAAAATGGCTGGTACCTACCTGGTAATCTCGCTGGTTTTATCCTTGCTGTCGTTTTAGCTCCGGTCATTGAGGAATTCCTGTTTCGGGCCTATCTGCTGAACCGCTGGACACTCAAAATGGGTGCTGCACCCGCTATATTGCTGTCTGCCAGCCTATTCGCCATCCTGCATCCGGATATACTCAGCGCCTTTGTGTTTGCGGTTCTCATGTCATTGCTTTATCTCAAAACCCGTTCACTGGTTGCACCAATATTGGTACATGCAAGTAATAATTTGATTGCCGTTACTCTGGAATGGCTGGATCATCGCTACTGGACAGGCTTTGAAACAGTCACTATTGCGGATTTTCAGGCCTATCTCTGGCTAGGCATAATTTGTTTATTGATTGGTGGCTCCTGGATTTGGCATTATTCCCGGAAGCACTTTATGCCGCTGGACCATTTATTGGCTGAACATGAGAAAGGGAGTCCGGATAAACTGCGTCTCTAACAGGAAAACGCATTACCACCCGCAATCCCGGCGTATTATCCTGCAACCCGATCTCAGCATTATGTAATTCAATAATCGCCTTCACTAAGGACAAGCCTAATCCGGTACCGCGCCCATCGCTACGACTCTTATCTAAGCGGTAAAGACGCTGGAAAACCTTTTCACGTTCTGTCTCCGGAATACCTGAGCCATTATCAGCAACAACCAACTCAATCTGCTTATGCTGTTCAATAATAACTGGTCGTAAATTGATACAAATTTGCGTGCCTGCAGAACAATAGCGGATCGCATTCTCCACCAGGTTTGCCAGCATCTGTATCAACAACTCCTTATCACCCAGCACTGATAAAGCAACCGTCTTCTCCGGAATATCACATAGCAGCTGCATACCGGCATCTTCAGCAACTTCTGTGTAAATATCCTGTACTACACGGATAATATTTTCCAACTCAAGTTCAGTGAAATTGGCCCGTCGTGCGCCCCCTTCAATCTGAGAAATTCTTAATAAAGCATCAAAAGTTTCAGCGATATACCCTGCTTCGTCGTAGGCGTTATTGAGCGCTTCTTCAACATCTTCACCGGTATCATGCTGTTCCAGTGCGGCAATTAAGTCATGACGCAGACGCGACACCGGCGTTTTCAATTCATGGGCAATGTTCGCTGATATATCTGCCATCGCTGCCATGGACGTTTCCAGTCGCGATAACATGGTATCAATCTGATCACTGACATGGGCAAGGTCGTTATTTTTACCAGAGGAGGCAATGCGCTGCTTAAGATCACCCTGTGCCGCATGCTGCAACACATGCTCAATGCGGCGAATTTGACGGTGTGAACGATTCCCGAGATACATCACCAGCAAAGCTGTAAGAATCAAAGCAACCAAACCATTTAGCATAAACGCAGACATAACAATTTCAATGATCTCATGGTCTTCGTCATTATTTTCACCTACGACCAGAACCAGCCCCTTGTCGTGGCGAACCAGCATACGATAGACGAGCATATCATCGTCGTCATCGTCATCTGCCTGCTTTTGCCTAAACATACGGGTGGTGTACCCTGTTTGGCGGAACATACGATTTTGTTTTTTATCTAATTCTGTTTGCGGAAACAAGCGGTAAAATACCGGGCGCCCCAGGACATTATCTCTGCTCCGGAAAGGCAATTCTTCGTAATCATCCTGATCAAATTCATCACCCTCATCATCCCATTCTTCAGCAACCTGTTCCTGCAGCGCTATCATTCGTTGCTTTAAACTATCATCCAGCCGCTTAGCTAAGGCATCCTGTACATAAAAATAGGTAACAATAGACAGTAGAAACAGACTAATCAGAAAAATACTGATGCTGAGCAACCCTTGCTGTAATGCACTGGAACGCTGTAAATTCTGGCGATACCGCTGTAGTTTGTTGAGAATTTGTGGTGGCATCACACTAATCCACTTCCAGTTTATAACCTGCACCACGTACCGTCTTAATCATCGTATCACCGAAAGGTTTCTCCAGCTTATTCCGCAAGCGGCTGATATGGGTTTCCACCACGCTGGTTCTGGGATCAAAATGGATATCCCAGACTTTTTCCAGCAGCATATTGCGTGTAATTACCCGTCCCTGATTACGCAGAAAAATTTCAAGGATTTTGTATTCTTTCGGTAGCAGATCCAGCTTTTGTCCGCCACGAGTAACCTTACGCTCTGCAATATGCATGACAATATCGGCATAGCTCAGGGTTAGCTCTTGTTCCTGAATCGGTGGCCTGCGCCCCAAAGCCACAACCCGTGCTAACAATTCAGGAAAAGCAAAGGGTTTGGTTAGATAGTCATCACCACCGGCCTGTAAGCCGTCAACCCGGTCATCCACACCACCTAACGAAGTGAGAAACAAGACCGGTAATGCCTGATTAGCCGCACGCATCGCTTTAACCAGCGACAAACCATCTACACCGGGAATCATACGATCAATAATACCGACATCATAAGACTCGGTTACGCTGGCAGCCAGCGCAATACTGCCATCAGCGATATGGTCAACGGTATGTCCCGCACGAATCAGGCCCTGCTCTATATAAGCCGCCAGTTTTTTATCATCTTCGACCAGCAGTATATGCATGATATTCCCTTAAGCGTGTGGGTGAATGGCTGTGACATCAATTATAACGGGCTTTCTTGCTACTTTGGGTAACAATGGCCGCGCAAGAAAACCAACAATCACTAATACAGCTGCAATACTCAGCACTGTTAAACCAATCGTTGCAAAACTAAACAGAATAAAACCGAAGGTTACGAGACCCAGGGTAAATAAAACCGCTTTTTTTAAGGTGTTCATTGAATACTTCCTATAGAGATTAATAGATTTACGTTGTAAAACAGCTAAGAGCATGGCAAATACGCTCAGCCTGGTTTCATGGCAGGGCCTGCCCCTCATTGGCGCGGAGCAGGCAGGAATTTCTTCCCAAAACTTACAAAGGCGGCATGTAAGATATTCCTGACACAAAAACCTGGTGGCTTATACCTGCTAGCTTATTGAATACGGACTAATCATCATCCTTGTCGTCTTCGTCATCATCGCTTTCGTCTTCATCGTCATCATCCTTATCATCAGCTTCTTCCGTTTCCTGAGATAACACGGCACCAGACTGCGCATCGATAGTAACTTCTACTTCTGAACCATCAGCCAGGGTAACCTCAACCTCATAAACCGATGCACCGTCTTCCAGTTCAAATTCAGCATCACCGCTTTTGCCACCTGTTGTCTGCTCTGCAGTTGCTATAGCCTGTTCAATAGTAATGGCAGCATTTTGTTGTGCAGCCG
Source organism: Thiolinea sp. (assembly GCA_049614265.1). Classification (GTDB taxonomy): domain Bacteria; phylum Pseudomonadota; class Gammaproteobacteria; order Thiotrichales; family Thiotrichaceae; genus Thiolinea. The sequence continues at coordinate 4,093 of JBMZDK010000042.1, read as the reverse complement.
CTGTCTCGGCATCATTTGAGTCAGCAAGTAAATTCGTACTGAAGCCGGTGGTAAGAAGCGCCGCGATAGTTGTTGCGAGGATAGTTTTATTCATATTGGATACTCCGTTGAAATTGATGGGACAACCCTGTGCTGTCCCGATATGGAGTACTTTACGAAAAGAGATATACAGGAAGATTGTGCGAAGTTTACAGATTTGTAAACTTCGAAAAATTTTGCGTGAGGCTAAAAACCAATGCTTTTCAGCGAAGCGTCATCCTTAAAGCCTAACTCCCGCTCCAACCCTCGAAACAATAAATCAGGTGACCATTCTTCAGGCTGATAGTTAAACTGTCGCACCACTGTAGCAAAGTCTCCCGGAGTCAGTCCTTTCAAAGAACCTACCCGCTTTTCCCAGCGCACCTGATCTTCAATAGCTACCGATTTATCCAGCATGACCTGCTGAAACATCGCCCAGGCTTGTTCACGCGTCATATAATCAAACTTAATCTTCAGGTCAAAACGCCGCAGTGATGCTTTGTCCAGGTTATGCATCAGGTTAGTTGAACAGACAAAGATTCCTTCAAACACTTCCATCTGCGTCAACAACTCGTTAACCCGTGAAATCTCCCAGCTCTGATGTGCTGCACTACGATCCTGTAGAAAACTGTCTGCTTCATCCAGCAGCAACACAGCATCCTCATCCTTAGCCTGTTCAAACATTGCCTTGAGGAATTTCTCAGTCATCCCGACATAAGGATCCAGTAGATCAGACGCCCGCTTCGAAATCAGCACCTTATCCAGCGTATCAGCCAGATGCCGCGCAAACTCACTTTTACCCGTACCTGACGGGCCATAAAAGCAGAAGCGCCCCTGAGCATGTTTCAGCAAACCCGTTTTCAGCGCCCGCAAATCATAGTCCGGGTTTAAGGTATCCAGGCGATAGCTGATTGGTGTTTTGAAATCATGGCCCTTAAACAGCTTTTTCTCATACCCCATTGCCCCCATAGTATTACTGAGCACTTTTTCCAGTGTAGCTTCGATCTGTTCCTGATCTTCATATTCCAGCGCTTTAATCACTTTGGTACTGCGTGCAATCAGGGCCGGGGCCAGCGACTCATTATGTGAGGCTTTAGCAATCCATTGATCACTGATATTCAGTTCATCAGTATACTTACGGATAATCTTCATCCGTACTTCACGGGGAGGAGTCTTCAGCTCGATCACCAGATCAAAACGGCGGATAATCGCCTCATCGATATGACTGATCACATTTGACACCCAGACAGAAGGAATCGTGTTACCTTCCAGTAGCTGATTAAACCAGCCTTTTTTCGAATCGGTACTGGTGCGAATGCCAAACCGTTCGCTGCCATCACGGATAAACACATCCTCGATTTCATCAAACATCACCAGCGTATTGGTTTTACGTTTCAATACTTCCTGGCACAGCTGATAAGACTCCAGCCGCCCGTGATCCATCACCGCACCATTATTGTTATCAGCGGTAATAACCTCATACAGCTGATATCCCAGATCATTAGCAATCGTGCGTACCAGCTCCGTCTTACCAGTACCCGGCGCACCGTATACCAACACATTGACGCCACGTTTACGCTGCTGCAATGTTTTCTGCAGATAAGCCCGGATCAGCTGATAGTCTTCATCAATATGCTGATAATCCTGCGGTTTAAGATCGGAATCACGCCCTTGCACGAAAAAGCGTTTGAGCGAGTCCATAATATCGCGATCAGAGGTTTCCAGCAGAACATCAGAGATTTCATCCAGAATGCTGATTTTGCAACTCAGCGAATAACTATCATCATGCCCGAGATGGAATAAACCGGTACGATTCAGAATGCCGTCCAGAGAAACCGCCTGCCGGATTTCTGCGGGATGAATATTAAGAATGGTTGCCAGCGTAGTCACCGCAACATGAAATGAAACATCACCCAGAATATCGCAGATAGTGCTCAAATCCTGAGATGAGTGCAGCAGCACACCAAACGCCAGCAGCTTCTTCTCCACTTCTCCCAGATCAATCACTTTGCCCAGCTTATCGATATTGCGGGTTAGCGGGCCTTCAAAGACAATATGCTTATGTTTATATTCCTCGCCATACTTCTTCAGTGCTTTGCGGAATTTCTTCTTGCTGATGCCATCACTGTTTTTATCAATGATTTTCTCCAGCCCCAGCGCAGACAACGCCCGCTCGTGACCATACAGGCCGAACTCGATGTCCATGCGCGTATAGCCCTTCAAATCTAACAGGATGCGGAAAGCCCAGGAAATAATCAGTTCCTGATATTCATCCAGCGGATTAGGGTAATCTGCCACGATATTATTCACAGCAGCCGGAGCAGCACTTCCAAGCAGCTTTTCCATAAATCAATCATTTCCTTTCAGGCGGGCTAAGTGGACATTAAACATCAAACAATGGTTCCGTTAAACCAATTCCCGCGCCTGCTGATCCGCGTGATAGGAAGAACGTACCAATGGCCCACTGGCAACATGATCAAAACCAATTTCCTCGCCGTATATTCTCAACTCTTCAAACTCCTCCGGCGTGTAATAACGCTCCACCGGCAGGTGCGAATCTGATGGTGCAAGGTACTGCCCAACCGTCAACATCCGGCAACCATGTGCCCGCAAGTCACGCATAGTTTCTTTAATTTCATCCATCTCTTCACCCAGCCCAACCATTAACCCGGATTTGGTAGGAACATCAGGGTGGCGCTCACCAAACTTCCTGATCAAGTCCAGTGACCACTGATAATCTGCACCGGGCCGGGCCTGTTTATATAAACGCGGCACGGTTTCCATATTATGGTTAAACACATCCGGTGGCTGAGTAGACATAAGATCGATTGCCACATCCATCCTGCCACGAAAATCCGGAGTCAGAATTTCGACTTTAATGCCCGGCTGTGCTTCACGGGCAGCCCTGATGCAATCAGCAAAATGTTGTGCACCGCCATCACGCAAGTCATCACGATCTACCGATGTAATCACCACATAGCTCAAATTCATGTTTTTAATTGCATCGGCCAGATGCTCCGGCTCATTTGCCAGTTCACTGATCGGTAGCGGGCGGCCATGTCCAACATCACAGAATGGACAGCGCCGGGTACACACCTGCCCCAGAATCATAAAAGTCGCAGTACCATGCCCAAAACATTCCGGTAGGTTAGGGCAGGAAGCTTCCTCACACACCGTGAACAATTTATTTCCACGTAACATACTGCGGACTTTCGCTGCCTGTGACGCACTCGGTAACTTCACTTTCAACCAGGGTGGTTTCTTCAGCGGATTATCTTTAGGGACGACTTTAATTGGTATGCGCGAAACCTTGTCAGCACGGCGTAACGGGACTCCGGGGGTGGGTCGCTCTGGTTTGGCGGATATGGTCGACATCTTACTTCCTCACTAAAAGAATTCGCTATTGTACTCCCTGTCATCATAGTCGCCATACAACCTGAATAAAAATTACCATACCGCTATGAACCTGTTTAATTCGTGTTCCGACCTACATTTAGATATGATTAATTATTAATCACATCTTGTTTCACTTTAAAACAGGGGTAAACAACATGACAACGATCAAAAAAATCTTACTAACAACGACACTTTTATTCTCTGCTCAGGGAGTTGCGAATGCCGGAATACTGAAAGCAACCATTGTCGAGGAAAATGGTGGTTCGACCGGAGAAATTACCTGGACAGTATTGAGCGAACAGGGTTTTGTTCCGGTATTAGAAGGCAAAGGAAGTTCCATTAGCGCTAACCTCGACCCCGGACGTTATATAGTGAGCGTTGACGGTGATACTCAGGGGCGTGAAGCTGTACAAATTGATAAGGGCATCAAGTCCATCAAAATCAGTACGCGCAAGTTTTATTAAAGTCAATCGGTGTTAAAGCGTTGAATAGGGAAACATTGTGTAAGGCTCCAGAGCATTCAAGCCTTTGATAACTGATATATGTACTTGGCCTTAACAATAAATCATTAGCAGTGCTGGCAAAATTTTCAAATACATAAAGCCTTCTAGCTAACGAAGCAAGGCTCTAAAATACCTGAAATTTTGCGCACATACTTAGTTCAGCATTAAAACACCCT